>CAYLNF010000006.1:0-32067 GCA_964385165.1 uncultured Sulfurimonas sp. | reverse complement strand
AACTCTCTTTTAAAGCTTTCTCAACATCAGCAGCGATTCTCTCTTTATTTTCCTCTTTTACCACTACCCTATCTATCACAACTTTTATGGTATGTTTTTTTGTTTTACTAAGTTCTATCTCCTCATCAAGGCGAACCATCACACCATCTATCATAGCCCTTACATAACCTTTATGAACCAACGATTCTAACAAATCAGCATAAGAACCTTTTTTTTCACGGATAAGTGGAGCAAGAAGTACAAGTTTAGCACCCTCTGGAAGTTTAGCCACCTCACCTATGATGTCTGAAGCTGACATTTGAGATATAACTTTTCCACATTTATGGCAATGCTGAATCCCAACACGAGCATAAAGAAGTCTAAAATAATCATATATTTCAGTTATAGTTCCAACAGTTGAACGGGGATTTTTAGAGGTTGTTTTTTGATCTATGGCGATAGCTGGTGTAAGCCCCTCTATCTTATCAACATCTGGTTTACCTACCCTATCTAAAAACTGTCTAGCATAAGATGAAAGAGATTCCATATATCTTCTTTGACCCTCAGCATAAAGTGTATCAAATGCCAATGTAGATTTACCACTACCACTAAGTCCTGTCATAACGATTAGCTCATTTTTTGGTAATGTTAAATTTATATTTTTTAAATTATTTTCTTTCGCACCCGTTATGACAATCTGATCTTTCTTTTTCATCTAAACCTCTAAAATATTCTATATGATAAATATGAAACCACTAGTAAATAAAATATAACCAATAATCTCTTTTGTAAAACAACATCTACTCTATCTTTTAGATGGATTCCAACATAAACACCAACTAAAGAAGCTAATCCGATTATTATACCACTTTTATAATCTATATTTCCTATCATAAGATGTGAGATAAACCCAGCGATAGATGAAAAGATTACAAAAAACAATCCAGCAGATATAGCTTTTTTAAGTGGAACATCTAAAAAACCAACTAAAATAGGCACTAAAACTATACTTCCACCAACACCTATACTCATACTTATAGCACCTATGGGTAATCCTATAAAAAACAAGATAGCCTTATGGGTAACTCCTGTTTTAGTCTTCTCTTTTGGTTTAAAAAACAAACGGATAAGAGCAAATATAGCAAAAGATAAAAATATAATTTCCAATGTAGAATCATCTATCATATCTGTGATATACCCACTAAGTAAAGCCCCAATAAAACCACCCATACCGATAATAAGAACCATCTTAATATCTAAAGAGCCTTTTTTATTGTTAATATAACTACCATAAATGGAGCTAAACATCATCACAACAACAGAGATACCTATCGCTACTTTTGTTTCATAACCTATCATTAAAAGTAATGGAACCAATATCGTACCACCACCTATACCAAAGAAACCAGATAAAGTACCAACAAACAACCCAAGGGTAATCATCTCAACCATTTACATAACCATTAAATTTTTACCCAATTGTACTAAATTATCTCTTTATACTACTTGTATATAATCTTTCAGTATATATTTTAATCTCAGATTGATTTTTATCAAGTATAATAAGGGTAAATAAAAGGTGGTTAAATGTTAGAAACAATTTCAGAAGCTTTGGAAAATTTTTGTATTCATCAGATTCGTGTTCAACATACTTTAATGGATGGAGTTTCAAAAAATGAATCGTTGATAACTTATATCGATATAGAGACAGAGGTTGGCTCTAAACATAGGGTTTATATATCAGCAGATAAAAAGTTCATACAAAGAGTTACTAAAATATTTTTAGAAGAGGATGATAGTGATTTAGAAACTTTGATCGATATGTCACTAGAGACAGCTAACCTTGTCGTAGGTAGTGCTAAAGTTATAGCAGAAGATTTAAATGAAAATCCATATAATATCTCTACACCACATTTTGTAAAGGTTGGTCAGTTCGATTTTGATTTTGATGAGATAAAATTACTAAAGATTGAGGATGATGAGGTAACCATAGCTATTAAGGAGTTAAGTTGAGTACAAGACATCTAAACTATGCTCATAAAGAGAAACCTTTTAATGCTGAGGAGGAGTTAGCATGGATGGATTACTCTGGGTTGTTAGATATGGAGGTTGAATTTGTATCTGATTTGGGTGAAACTGAAGCTACAATCGCAGAGATTCTAAAATATGAAAAAGGCTCTATTATAGATCTAAAAAAACCAGCTGGAGAGAGTGTTGAATCTTATGTTAATGGTCGTATTTTAGGCAAAGGTGAGGTTATGGTTTATGAAAAAAATCTCGCTATCCGTATAAATGAGATTCTAGATTCTAGTGCTGTGTTATACCATTTCGCAAGAGAGAGACCATGATGAAATTTATATTTTTATTTATCATACCATTTACACTATTTGGCTCTAAAATTTTGAGCTATAATATCTACGATAGAACAGATAGAGTAGATGTTATGATAACATTTGATACACCTTACAAAGGTACAATTAAACAGAGTAGTACAAACTCTAAAATCATCATTAAACTTGAAGATGCGAACATAGAATCATCAAAATTAAAAAGATTATCTTCAAAATTTCTAAACTCTTTGACTATCACCCCTATGGCTGGATATACTCAGATAGTAGCAAATATACCTAAATCTATACAGCTAAAAGCTTCTAAAACTGCTGATGCTTACGGATTAAGATTAAGATTTACAAACAAAAACATAAGTAAAAAAGTAAAAAATGCCCAACAAATAGCAACAAATCAACCAACTAAACTACCAACCAAAGAGGATGCTGGAATCAATCAAAGCTATTTTATAGTTATCATTGTACTTATGATAGGTGTTGGTATATTATTTTATCTTAGACAAAAAGTTATACCAAAACAAAAATCAAACCAAATCAATGCTTGGTCATTTAAAGAAAACACAACACCTGCTACTCAACCAGAAACATCAACAAGTGGTGATGAAAATGTAAAAATACGATTTCAAAAAGCTATAAATGAGCAAAATAGCGTTGTTATGTTAGATTTTGGGGAACAAAGCTTTTTAGTTCTTATGGGAAATAGTAATATTTTACTAGAGAAATATACAGATAATAAACCAACCTCTCAAGAGGATTTTGAAACAATCCTAAAAAATAGACACCAAGAGTTAGATGAGTTTTTAAAAGTTGAAGATAAAAAAGTAGATGACCCTATGCAAGAGTATAAAGAGAGAGCTGCTTTTATCAAATATGAAGCATAAATTAGAAGGGTTTTAACAAAAAACAAAACCCTTTTTTATACTATTTTTCAACACTAAGTTGCCTGAACTTATCTTTTAAAAGTTTTTTTATCTTTTTAAGATCTGATAAATTAAGTCTATAACTATCATCCATCATCTTACTAATATGAAAAACCTCAGTTACAGTTATACCATAAGGATCTTTTTTCTCTTTACTAAGATTGTTATCATTATCGATAGAATACAAAAATAGATTCTTTCTTGTAAGTTGTATATAATATGTTAAAACAATCTCATCAGAGTGTTTTTTCTCTATCGCTACAACTACCTTTTGATTATCTTTATATTCACCATCCAAAGACAACATCTCTCTCATCTCAGCTATATCTGTATAGCCAATATAAAACTTATTATATAAATTTTGATACCTTTGAATCTTGTAATTCATAAGAAAATTCATATCTAGTATATGTTTATTGTGAGATCTTAATGTTTTTGTTATCCAAGACATTGTGTTGTAGTATCTAAATGGATGTAGTTTCAAGCTATTTGCTTCTATCATTTTTTCAGAGTTGATAATCTCTTTTGGTTTAAGCTTTTTATGGTTTGGATTTATAATATGTTCTAAGACTTTTTTTGCTGAATACTCTTTCGTAAACCACACTTTACAAAATGACGGAAACTGTTTAGTACCTGTCGCACCCTCATTTAAGATGATAAGTGATTTTACCTCATAATTTGGAAATATTATCTCCAAAAGAGCTTTTTTCTTCCTTAACCTCTTCCTCAGCTTTATCACAGATTTTACAAGTGTCATTTCAACAAAATATAACTCTTTATTTTTAGTTATTATCATAGCATCAAATTCACTTATCTCACGACTTTTAGTTCTGTAAACTATCTGCTCTTTTTCACTAATAGAGAGTGTATTTGCATAAGCTTTTCTTTTGTTTTGATGATACCCTTTAAGTATAAACTTATCTATATCATCATTTGTTTCAGCATATCTAAGTAACTTTTCATAGATAAAATTTTCAAAAACTTCACCCTCAAAAGATCTGTATGAACTCAAATATGCTGGATCATCCTCATCTATACCCTGTTTGATTAAAGATAGAAGGTGTTTTGTATTGTAATCATAATAATAGAGATTATCTCCAATGTCATCATCTTCTAGTAGTTTAATTGACTTGCTTATCTCTAACATATTTTATATTCAACCTTATGATACTAGATCATTATTTTTAAAAAAATCATCTATAATATCTCTATATTCTTTAGGATCATTAATATGATTAACTATATTTCTTAACTTAGACGCACCATTATAACCTTTAGAGTAAGTGTGTGTATGCTTTCTAAACATAGCAACACCATGAGCATCATAAAACTCTATCATTTTATCAAAATGCTCTAAAATAATCTCATGTTTTAAACTATTTGATATATCTTTTTCACCTGTTTTTAATTGATGAAAAATCCAAGGAGCACCAACAGCACCACGACCAATCATTATACCATCACAACCAGTATGCTCTAAAACCCAGTTTGCTTTATCAAAAGAATCTATATCACCATTAGCGATAACAGGTATAGAGATAGCCTCTTTAATCTCTTTTATAGCATCATAATCAACTGGAGCAGAAAACTTACCTGCCCTAGTTCTACCATGAACAGCAAGAAAATCAGCACCACTATCCTCAACAGCTTTAGCTATATCTATATGATTCTTTTTCTCAAAACCAAGTCGGATTTTAACACTAGTCATACTTTTATTTGAAGTATCTTTTATAGTTTTTATAATCTCACTCATAAGTGGTATATTTAACAATAAAGAGCTTCCACTACCATGACCAACAACTTTTGGGACAGGACAACCACAGTTTAGATCTATAATATCTATACCATCTTGCTCATTCAATACTTCAACAGCTTGTTTTGTTATATCTACACATGAGGCAGCAATTTGAACCGAATATGGAACCTCATTTGGAGACTTCTCCAACATATGAAATGTTTTTTTTGAGTTGTGTGCCAAAGCATTTGAACTAAGCATCTCACTTACAGTCAAATCGGCACCAAACTTTTTAACAACGCTTCTAAAAGGAAGATCTGTAAATCCTGCTAATGGAGCCAATGCGAAGATTGGCTTTTCAAAAGAGAGTATATCTGTCATAAAATTCTTACACAAAAAGATTTATGTTAAAAGGTTTATTACACTCTTTTAAAGCACGATAAGCTTTAAAATTCAGATATTCATCTGGTTCACTGTTTTCTAAAATCTCATCAGCTGGAGTTAATAGCTCTAAATCAAAAAGAGTATATAGATAAGCGTCCATAACATCTTCATTTTCATTACTTAAAGATTCAAATAGTTTCATTCTTTGTTCAGGAATCATATTTTGTGATAATAATGAAGATATTTTAATATACTCATCTTTACTAAGATCTATCTCTTTGATTAAAGCTATAAGATTTTCATTTGGAATCTCAAGAGTATTATCTTTAGCATTGATTCTCTCTAATAGTACAAAAAGAGCCTCTTTATTGAAAAAAGATTTATATTTTTCAATATTTGCTAATGTTGTAACTTTAATATAATCTAAATAAACCTCTTGTAGTAAAACATTATCGTATTTAGATTGATTACCTAAGATAGCTTCAGCTGTAAGATCACCTTTTTTATAACGGTTTCTCTCATTTTGGATAACTAAAGGGTTACTAAATAGTAAAGAGTATTGTTTAAGCTCTACAACTTCACCATTTTTAATATCTTCTATAAGTTTTATAACTTCATTTATCTTTTCGTTATTAGTGTTGTTTACTAAATCGTGATGTGGAAAAAATGTACTTTTATCTACTAAAGTACCTAAAAGTTTATAACGATCAGTTTTATATGTATGTTCTCTATCTTTTTTACCAAGATATGCTAAAACAATAGCATCTATGATTTTAGCATAGTCTTTCTCATATTTGCGAAGTTTAAAACCACCAACAACTGAGTAAAATAACATATGTAATACACTACCTAAAAATAGGATACCTAATGGAACCATAATCCATGTAGCTATCGCTAATGTTGGTAGATGGATACCAAAAAAGTCTATACTAACACTATCTTGTGTAATAAACGCAAAAATATACCAACCGACAAAAGCTATTAAAGCTAATGCTCCTACCGAATATCTCTTAATATACATAACTAACTCCTCACTATTTAGATTTCTCTACTATTTCTCTACAATCTATACAATATATCGCATGTGGTTTCACTTTCAATCTTTGAAAACCTATCGGATCCTCACACATCTCACATATACCATAATTACCATTTTCTATCTTTTCTAAAACAATATCAATCTCTTTAAGCTCTTGATTTTGTTGCTCAACTATAACACTCTCAACCATAGAGTTATTATTAACAGACGCGTGATCACCCTCATCATTTAACTCTAAAGAGTTTAACTGATCTAGTTCATCATTAACACCTGTAATATTAGTTGTTATTTGATCTTTACGACTTTGTAAAATCTCTTTGAAATAATTTAACTCACTCTCTTGCACTTTACTTCCTTAAATTTATTTATGATATGGATGATTAGTTAAAATTGAAAAGCCTCTGTATATCTGCTCTAACAAAACAACTTTAGCAATTTTATGACTCATCGTAATTTTACCTAAACTAATAACTGCGTCACTACTTTTTAAAAATTTATCTTCAAAACCATAAGCACCACCTATAAAAAAACTTACAGAGATCTTATCACTTAAAAGTTTACTAAACTCAAAACTATCCACCTGCTTACCATCGGGATGTAAACTTATACAAAAACTATTCTTTCTATATGGTTCAAGAACCTTAGTATATGATTCTTTAGAAGCATCTGGAGAGATAGTGTGTGCTTTTGCTACATCTTTAGGAAAAAGCTCAATAGTTTCAACCTTAGCAAAACGGGAAATCATCTTAGTTAAATCTTTATATAAAGGGTCATAGATAGATTTCTCTTTTTTTGCTATCGATACAATATCTATCTTCATACTTAACCTACTAATCCACTACCAATCACATGGTATGTAATATTTTTAAATCTATCCTTTTTAGTAACACCACCAATGGCACCAACAGGATGTATAGATTTTGAAGCTATCAAATCAATTTTTTCACCAAGAACAACAGATACATCTTTAGTCTTAGTAGCTCTATAAGCACCTAAACCTATATAATTTATATCTAGTTCATTAGCTTCTAAAACCTCTTTCTCGTTATGTGTAGAGATACCTAAAATTTTATCACTACCAATAACTCCTCTCAAAATCTTAATAGCTTTAAAAATATCATTATCAACATTTTTTAAATCTTCTTGACCTAAATGAACACCATCACAAAATGATACCAATTCATACTTATCATTTACAATTAAAAAACCATCAAATATTTTTCTGATTTTAATTAACTGTGATTTAATAAAATTGAGATCACCAGATTTATTTCTATACTGGATAATCTCTGCTGAATTTTTCTTAGCAATCTCTATATAATCTTCTAAAGCTATACCTTTAGAATCTAACATATCTTGATCACAAAGAGCATATAATCTCATCTGATTCTTACTTCTCTACTTTTAATAATGTTAATAGATCTGCTAATGTTTTTTTCATATCATTTCTATTTACAATCATATCGATAGAACCCTTTTCTAAAAGAAACTCTGCTCTTTGAAAACCATCAGGAAGAGCAGAACCGATAGTTTGTTCAATAACTCTTTGTCCAGCAAAACCGATTAAAGCACCTGGTTCAGCGATAATAATATCACCAAGTGTAGCAAATGAAGCACTAACACCACCCATAGTAGGATCTGTTAAAACAGATATATAAGGTAGATTATGTTTAGCAAGTTTTGCTAATGCTGCTGATGTTTTACTCATCTGTAAAAGTGAAAATGTACTCTCTTGCATCCTAGCACCACCACTAGCACTAAGTATAATTAAACCAGATCTATTTGCGATAGCACGATTAACAGCTCTAACTATTTTTTCACCCTCAACTGATCCTAATGAACCACCCATAAAAGCAAAATCAAAAATAACTATCTCAGCAGCTACACCGTTCATCTTACAAGATCCACTTACAACAGATGATTTTCTACCTGTTTTTTCAAATCCAGCCTCAATCCTTTTGATATAAGATTTGCTATCAACAAATTTTAATGGATCAACTGGAGCTAAATTTGAGTCAAACTCTTCAAATGTACCCTCATCAGCTAAAAGTTCTAATCTTTCTTTAACACCGATACGGATATGGAAACCACATTTTGGGCAAACATAATTTTGATTTTCAATCTCTTTATAGTACATTAAAGAGTGACACGATTTACATTTAATCCAATGCGATGAAGTTTCATTTTGAGTTGTTTTATTATTTGAGTTTTTAGAAAAAATACTTAAGAGGTTCAAAACTTATCCTTTTATATAAATAAAGTTTATTATAACTAATTTTTACTTATTTTAAAGAAACTTTTGAAAATTTATGTGATAGTTTTAAAACTTATCCATATAAAATGGATAAGCTTTAAGATATTAATTTAATAATGACTTAGCGATACTTCTAGCAGATTCACGACCATCAAAAGCTGCTGTTACAACTAAATCAGCACCTCTAAAACAATCTCCACCAGCATAGATACCTGAAGTAGTAGTTTCATGAGTATTCTCATCTATAACTATTCCACCCCAGCTATTTGTTTCGATTCCATTTTCAGCTAAAAACGATGGAACAACAGGATCAAAACCTAATGACATAATAACAACATCAGCATTGATTCTTGTTTCACTACCTTTAACTTCTTCCATCTTTTGACGACCAGATTCATCTTTAGCACCAAGTGTTGTTCTGATAATCTCAACAGCGATAGCATTACCATCTTCATCTAAGATAACCTCTTTTGGAGATGCTAAGAAAGTAAAATCAACACCCTCTTCCATAGCATTTTTATACTCTTTTTTACTACCAGGCATATTTAACTCATCACGACGATAAAGACAAGTTACAGATTTAGCACCCTCTCTTTTTGCTGTTCTAAGACAATCCATAGCAGTATCACCACCACCAATAACAACTACATTTAAGTCTTTAAAATCAAACTTTTTATCATAATCAGTTTTAAAATTTTTCTTTTGAATAGCAGTTAAATAATCCATAGCATCATAAACATTTGAAGCTCTTTCACCAGATAAACCAGCTCTCTTAGCTTTAGTTGAACCAACACCGATAAACATAGCATCATGTGAGTTAGCTATCTCTTCAAAAGATATATCTTTACCAACTTCTGTGTTTAAAATAAGTTTTAATCCAGCATCTTCAAGTAATTTAACTCTTCTTTCAACTATTTTTTTATCAAGTTTAAAGTTTGGAATACCATAAGTTAAAAGACCACCAGCTTTATCAGCTCTTTCATACATAGTTACAGCTATACCTGAACGAAGAAGATATGTAGCACATGAAAGACCAGCAGGACCACTTCCTATAATAGCTACTTTCTTATCAGTAGTGATACCTGGAAATTCTGGTTTATAACCAGCCTTAAAACCAGCCTCAGTAATATGTGTTTCAACTGAACCAATAGTGATAGCACCATGACCATCATTTAAAGTACAATCACCCTCACAAAGTTTATCGTGTGGACAAACTCTACCCATCACCTCTGGAAAAGGTGATGGTTCATTAGAAAGTTTAAAAGCTAACTCTAAATCTTTTTCTGCAATAGATTTTAACCATTGAGGGATATAGTTATGTAATGGACATTTATTTAAACAAAATGGATCTCCACACTGAATACATCTATCACTTTGAGATGCTGCATCATCACGATCAAAAACATCATATATCTCACCAAAATCTTTAGTTCTCTCTACAACTAATCTTTTAGTTGGTTCTAATCTCTCTGTTGTTAAAAATTCTCTCATTATTAGTCTCCATTCTCAAGATTAAGAGGTAGTTTAGTTAAGTTTTTAGGTTTTACTAACCAGAAGTTTCTAACCTCTACTCTAAAGTTTTCAAGTAAATCTTTCGCTTTTTGACTACCAGTTTCAACTAAGTAATCTTTTAATAGGCGTTTTAAGTAATGTCTAGCTTCATCACCCTCATCAGTGTCGATTCTAATAGTCTCAACTAACTCACGATTGATATTTTCAACAAAACTATGATCATTATCATATACAAAACTGATACCACCAGTCATACCAGCACCAAAGTTGATACCTGTTTTACCAAGAATAACAACAACACCACCAGTCATATATTCACAAGCATTATCTCCACTACCCTCAACGATAGCTAAAGCACCTGAGTTACGAACAGCAAATCTTTCACCAACACTTCCAGAGATATAAAGTTTACCACCAGTAGCACCATATAGACAAGTGTTACCACCAGCACTATACTCTTCACCCTCATTTTTAGATGTTATGATGATTTTACCACCATGCATACCTTTACCAATATAATCGTTAGCAACACCATCAACATAGATAGAAACACCATTGATTAAGAAAGCACCAAGAGCTTGACCAGCTATACCTGATAAATTGATTTTAATAGTATCAGCTTTTAATCCTGTATCACCATAATATTGAGCGATCTCACCAGATACTAAAGCACCGAAACTTCTATGGATATTTTTAATCTCTCTATTGATTCTAATAGGATGTTCAGGGTGTTTAATAGCTGCCATAGCCTCTTTTAAAACATCTTTTTCAAAACTATTATCATCAAATGGATGGTTAAATTTTTGTTGGTGAGTATTTACACCTTTCTCTTCATGTAAAATTGATGAGAAATCGAATTTTTGAGCAAACTCATCATCTTTAACTTTAAGAAGATTTACACGACCTATCATCTCTTCCATAGTTTTATAACCAAGTTCAGCCATAATAGAACGAACATCTTCAGCTAATAATGTAAAGTAGTTTATAACTTGATCCACATGACCTTTAAAAAACTCTTCACGAAGCTTCTCATTTTGAGTAGCAATACCAACTGAACATTTATTAACATGACAGATTCTAAGCATTTTACAACCAACGATAGTTAATAAACCTGTACCAAATGCGTAAGATTCAGCACCTAAAAGAGCAGCTTTTACAACATCTAAACCAGATTTAAGACCACCATCTGCTTGAACTTCAACTAAACCTCTAAGGTTGTTAGCTTTAAGAGCATTATGAGCTTCACTTAAACCAATCTCCCATGGATTACCAGCGAATTTAATAGATGTTAATGGAGCAGCACCTGTACCACCGTCACCACCAGAGATGATAATTTTATCAGCATAAGCTTTAGCAACACCAGCAGCAATTGTACCAACACCAATAGTAGAAACTAACTTAACAGCTACTCTAGCATTAGGGTTTACTTGTTTACAATCAAAAATCAGTTGTGAGAGATCTTCAATAGAGTAAATATCGTGATGTGGTGGTGGTGAAATTAGAGTAACACCTGGTACAGTATGACGAAGTTTACCAATTAATGGAGTAACTTTATGACCTGGAAGTTGACCACCCTCACCTGGTTTAGCACCTTGAGCAACTTTAATCTGAATCTCTTCAGCACTTCTAAGATATGCTGGTGTAACACCAAATCTACCAGAAGCAACTTGCTTAATTTTAGAAACTCTCTCAGTTCCAAATCTTGAAGCATCCTCTCCACCCTCACCAGAGTTTGATTGACCACCGATTCTATTCATTGCGATAGCTAATGTTTCATGTGCTTCAGGAGAGATAGAACCAAGACTCATAGCAGCTGATGCGAATCTTTTGAAAATAGCCTCTTTAGGTTCAACTTCAGAAATATCGATAGGTTTTCTATCAGATTTTAGTTCAAAGAAATCACGGATAAATTTAAAACCACGCTTATTTACTAAATCTTTTAATCTATCAAAATCCTCTTTTTTACCATTCTCTGCCACAGCATGGATAGCATGGATAACAGCAGGACCAAAATCGTGATGTTCTTGACCATGATAAAATTTATAGTAACCACCAATATTTAATGGGAAGATTTTATTAAAACCATCCTCTTTAAATGCTGCTTTATGGTTATTTGAGATTCTCTCATCAATATCACTATAATCTAAACCACCAATAGCACCATGAGATACAGCAAAACAATCTTCAATGATAGATTTATCTAAACCTAAAACATCAAATAGACCTGAATTACGGTATGAAGCTATCGTTGCGATTCCCATTTTTGACATAATTTTAAGAAGTCCGCTATTTAAAGCTGTATGAACAGATTTAAGAGCCTCACCACATGTCATTTTTAAAACATTTGATTTCTCTAGTTGATCTACAACTGTTGCGAAAAGTAGATTAGGATATATAGCACTAGCACCATAACCGATAAGTACAGCGGCACTATGAGAATCTACAACCTCACCAGTTGAAGCGATAATAGAAACAAGGTGACGAATCTTCTCTTTTAATAGAGCGATATTTAAACGACCAACAACCATAGCCATTGGGATAATCTTATTCTCAGCACTAAAATCTTTATCATCTAAGATAACAATTCTAGTATCTTCATTTTTAACAGAATCTATAATCTTTTCAATTAAACTCTCTAAGGCTGTTTTTAAATCACCTTGATAAGCTGTTGAGAAAGTGTTATTGTGATAAAAAGCTTGATAGCGAGGTGATTTTTTATCACCAAAAGATTTTAGAACCTCTAACTTTTCACGAGTAACTATCGGAGATATAGATTTAAGACGGTGAGCATGAGTTGGAATCTCATTTAAAATATTATGAACTTCACCAAAACCTGTATTTAAACTCATAACAACTTTTTCACGGATAGGATCTATCGGTGGATTTGTTACCTGAGCAAATTTTTGTTTAAAGAAATCTGTAAAAGATCTCTGTTTTGTAGAAAATGCTGCTAAAGGTGTATCATCACCCATAGAACCAACAGCCTCTTTAGAATCTTTTATCATAGGCTCTATAACTTGCTCAACAATCTCTTGAGTTATGTTATAAAATCTTTGTCTTTTTACAAAATCTTCTGTTTCAAATTCACATTGTGTAGCATACTGCTCCTCAACATGCTCTTGAAGATATATCATATGCTCATTTAACCATTTCATATATGGGTTAGATGATTTTAAGTAATCATTAATCTGCTCATTTTTAAGAACTTTACCAAATTTAAGGTCAAGACCTAGCATCTCACCAGATTGTAAACGACCTCTCTCTTTAATATCTTCCTCAGCAATATCAACAACACCATACTCACTAGCGATTAGTAAGTTATCATCATGAGTAATAATATATTTTGATGGGCGAAGACCATTTCTATCAAGAACACAACCTATATAACGACCATCTGTTACAGAGAATGCTGCTGGACCATCCCACGCTTCAAATACTGTTGAGTGATACTCATAAAAAGCACGAAGTTCTGGATCCATATGTGGAGCATTTTGCCAAGCTGATGGGATAACTGCTCTAGCAGCTTTAAAGAAATCCATACCATTAACGATAAGAAACTCAAAAAAGTTATCAGCAGAAGCTGAATCTGATGAGTTTAACTGAAGAATTGGTAAGATTCTATTTATCTCATCTTCTGTAAACACTTCACTTTTGATAGATTCAGATTTTATATCAACATTTATACGATTACCTTCAACAGAGTTAATCTCACCATTATGAGCAACAGCACGGAAAGGTTGTGCTAATCTCCACTCTGGTAGTGTATTTGTTGAGAATCTTTGGTGGAAAAGTGAAAAAGAGATCTTAAAAGATTCATCTTGAAAATCTTTATAAAACTCTTTAATATGTGTAGGCATAACAAGCCCTTTATATGAAAGAACTTTTGAACTCATAGATGAGATATAAAAATCTCTATCATCTATCAGTTTATGCTCAGTCTCTTTACGAGAAAGGTATAATAAAGCATCAAATCTATTTGTAGCCATAATAGAATTTGGAGTTATAATTAGCTGAACAATATTTGGTAAAGAAGCGATCGCTTGATCACCAAGTGCGTTAATGTTAATAGGCACATCACGAGTTAAAATAACTTTTAAATCGTTGTTAGCACATATCTCTTTTAATACATCTAATTGTTCTCTATTTTTTGTAAAAACAGAAGCTACGGCAAACTGAGATGGTAACTCAACACCACTCTTCTCTGCTTCTTTTCTTATAAATTCCTCTGGCATAGATAGTAATAAACCACTACCATCACCTGTTTTTCCATCTGCTGCGACAGCACCACGGTGCATCATTCTCTCTAACGCTGTTACAGCATCATCTAAAACTTTGCGAGATGCTTTATTTTTGATATTGGCAACAAGACCAAAACCACAGTTATCTTTAAATGATCTTAATAAATCATGATGTTCAACCATTCTAACTCCTGAAATTCGTAAATTTAACGACAAATCTATGTAAATTTAATCTCTTTTTAAAGAGACTTAGTCTATTTAGAAAAACTGTCTCTATTGTACAATTTAAAGGTTTAAGAAAGTATAATTATCAAAAGATTTGTAAAACAAATTTTAATTTTGTGTATAAAAGAAGCAGTTTAATGCAAGGTTACATCATCAATCTTAACAAGGTTAAGGAAGAAGACTTAATTGTTACAATCATAGCAAAGGGAAACTTATATACTCTTTATAGATTCTATGGAGCTAGACATGGAACTATAAATATAGGGTTTAAGATAGATTTTGAGGTGGAAGAATCTGCCAAATCAACTATATCTAGGTTAAAAGATGTTGTCCATTTAGGGTTTGAGTGGACAAATGATTATAAACTACTTAAAATATGGCAAGATTTTTTAGGATTGTTTTTTAAACATCTAAAAGATTCTGAGGAGCTTGGTGATTTTTACTTTAATCTAATAGATGAAGCTTCGAAAAACTGGAATAAGCAAAACCCAAAAAGGGTAGCGATAGAATCTTATGTAAAACTTTTAGAACATGAGGGTAGATTACATACAGAAGCTATCTGTTTTTTATGTTCACTTCCTATAAAACATGACATATCTCTAATAAGAGCATTTTTACCAACCCATGAGGAGTGTACCCATACTCTAAGCTTTAGCCAACAATCACTAAATGAACTATATATAAATAAATCTACAATGTTTATGGATGATAAAGAGATAGAAAGATTATGGTCTATTTTACTTGAGGGGTTGTAGATTATAAATAATCTACTTTTTTACCTTTTTAGCTACCAAAGAAGCTATCTTGTTATTTTCTCCTCTTAGATTAATAGAATCTCTCTCTTCATAATAGATAATATCTAAATCTAAAAAAGCTTTTAGCAACTCATTTTTTTTAAGTAGATAATCTGGATTCATACTTCCCTGCTCCGGTTTATCGTGAGCTACTATAAATGTTTCAAAGATAACTACACCACCATCAACTAAAGCATCTGGAATCTGTTTCATAAGTCTTCTATTTAGATAGTTACAGTTTAAGACTAAATCGTATCTGTTCTTTTCTAAGTTATACTCATCTAAATCTGTCTCTATCTTCTTGATATTTTTAGAATCTTTAATCTTTGAAAGAGCATAATCTGATAGATCAACAGCATCTACTTTAAAACCTATCTCCTCCAAAAAGTGGGTGTTTCTACCAGTACCACAAGCTATATCTAAAGCATTACCAACTTTTGAGTGTTTTACATAGTTTTTTAAAATCTCTGAGGTTTCATGTCTCATAGGTTTTTCAACATGTCTTTTATTCCATCTCTCTTTATCTTCTATCACGATAATCTCCCTTTATAATCTTCATATCCAAACTCTTTAACTATATCTAATGTTCCATCTTTTCTTAAAATCGCTAATGATGGTAGTTTTATACCATTGAATGTTGTATTTTTCACAAATGTATAATGAATCTGATCTTCAAATACAATTTTATCACCAACTTTTAAAGGCTCATCAAATGAGTAATCACCCATAATATCACCAGCAAGACAAGTGTTACCACCAAAACGGTAACTGTATTTTTTCTCTCCAGCCTCCCCGCTTCCTCTAACATCGGCACGATAAGGCATCGCTAAAGTATCTGGCATATGTGCCTCAGCAGATGTATCTAAGATAGCTACACTCATACCATTTTCAAAAATATCTAAAACAGAACTCACTAAAGTACCAACTTCCCAGCCAACAGCTTCCCCCGGTTCTAAGTAAACATCTACACCATACTTTTCTCTAAAAGTTTTTATGATTCTTATAAGCTTCTCAACATCATAACTTTTTTTAGTTATATGATGACCACCACCAAAATTTATATACTTTAGATTCTTAAAATATTTAGAGAAGTTTTTCTCAAAAGTTACTAAAACCTCCTCTAAAGCATCAACATTTTGTTCACAAAGAGCATGAAAATTTAAACCATCAACAAATTCTAAAACAGATTCATCAAAATTTGCCAAAGTTGTACCTAAACGACTATACAACCCACAAGGGTTATATATATCTTTTGGCGATGATGATACTTCAGGGTTAATCCTAAGTGAAATCTCTATGTTTGAGTTAATACTCTTTACTATATCTTTGTATTTAAAAAGTTGATTTGGTGAGTTGAAAACTATGTGATCAGAGATTCTAGCTATCTCCTCTATATCTTCATCTTTATATGCTGGGGAGTAGGTATGAACCTCCCCTTTAAAAGTTTCTTTTGCTAGTTTTGCTTCATCTAAACCACTAGCCGTACACCCTTTTAAGTAACTTGAAACCATATCAAATGTACTCCACATAGCAAAACCTTTAAGAGCTAAGATAATCTTTGCCCCACTCTCATTTTGCACATACTCTAAGAGTTTTAGATTCTTTTCTAAAAGCTCCTCCTCACAAATATAACAAGGTGTTTTAATATCTAAAAATTTATCCATCTAATTTTTTATTTTGTCTCTCTTTTAATCTATTTACATACGATTTTTTAATCTTTATAGCTTCTCTTATAAAAGGCTCCTCTGATAAACCAGCTCTTCTTAAAATTTTACAAGCATTTAGTACAGATTGTTTACTTAAAAACTCTTTTACATTTATCGCTGTTCTAATCGCATTTATAATTTCAACATAAATCTTTATATCATCATCGATATCATCTTTACTATCAAGGGCATCTAAAATTTTAGAATACAATGGATCTAGTTTCCAATGCTCAAATAAAAGAGCTGTTAAATGGTAAGATGTTGTTCCTATTAGATCAAACTCATACTGTTCTATATTTTTACACTTAACTAACCCTATCTGAAAAGCTTTCTCATAACTACTGTTTGTTATCTCCTGAGCTAGTATCAATTTTCCAGATTCCATAATTAAAGCCAATGAAGATAAAAAATCAGCATCTTGTTTATTTATTTTTGAGTACCATTGTCTAGCTATACTAGATTGTAAGTAACACATATCATTAAACTTTTCATTTGATAATCGATAAACCTCTGTTTTAGCTTTTATATGCTCCTCAACAGCATAATTAATAATAAATGAATTAACTTGAGATAACCCAAGTAGTGTAACAGACTGGGTAACAGAAGATATAGTTCTTGAAAAACCATAAAGTGGAGAGTTTGTTATTTTTAAAATGTTTGCTGCTAGTAAAGCATCAGATTCTATCAAATAAACCAACTCTTTTATATCAACATTATCTTCAGTAGAGTTTAATAGATTCTGTATATTTACAATAGCATCCGATAATGGTGGTAGAGATTTTATATTCTTAACTATATTTTCAAAATTCACTTAATTCCACCTTTATAAAGTATATATTTTAAACATTTAACTCTTTTATTTGCCATGGAAGACCCTGTTTGTTTAACTCTTCCATAAAATCATCAGGATCAAACTCTTCCATATTGAAAACACCTTTACCACTCCACTTATCCTCTAACATAAGTTTAGCACCTATCATAGCTGGAACACCTGTTGTATATGAAACTGCTTGTGAATTTACCTCTGCGAAACATTTTTCATGGTCACTTACTTGATAGATATAGATTTTTCTTCTTTTTCCATCTTTGATTCCCTCAGCTACGATTCCGATGTTTGTTTTACCTTTTGTTCTAGCTCCAAGTGTTGATGGATCAGGAAGTAGTGTTGCTAAAAACTCCATAGGAACTATCTTTTGCCCATTATGCTCAACCTCTTTAATTCCTAGCATACCAACATTTTCTAAACATTTCATATGTGTTAAATAACTCTCACCAAATGTCATAAAAAATCTGATTCTTTTTAAACCTTTTATATGTTTAACTAAAGATTCCATCTCTTCATGGTAAAGCAGATAAGAATCTTTTTCACCAACTTCAGGATAATCCCAAACCATCTTTATCTCCATAGGTTTAGTCTCTACCCACTTACCATTTTCCCAATATCTACCATTAGCAGATACCTCTCTTAGGTTTATCTCTGGATTGAAGTTTGTAGCAAAAGGGTAACCATGATCTCCACCATTACAATCTAATATATCGATAGTCTCTATCTCATCAAAATAGTGCTTTTGAGCATAAGCACAAAAAACATTTGTAACACCAGGGTCAAATCCACTTCCTAAAAGCCCCATTATCCCAGCCTCTTTGAACTTCTCATCTCTAGCCCATTGAAGTTTATACTCAAACTTTGCTTCATCTGGGTGTTCATAATTTGCTGTATCAAGGTATGGAGTTGATGTAGCGATACAAGCATCCATAATAGTTAAATCTTGATATGGTAAAGCTACATTTATTACTATATCAGCATTAACAGATTCTATAAGCTTTATAAGTTCATCTGTATTATCAGCATCAACAGACTTTACCTCTATATTTGCGTTTGGTAACTCATCTTTAATATCTTGACATCTAGCAACAGTTCTACTAGCTAAAACTATTTTGCCAAATATATCTGCGTTTTGTACACATTTATGTACCACAACACGACCTACACCACCAGCACCAATTATTAAAGTTGTTTTCATAAAATACTCATTATATTATTTTCTTTAAATTGTACCATAAGTTATATTTTTTTTGCTAAAATATGGCCTTTAATAAATAAGGATAATAAAACAATGAAATATATATATTTACTACTTCCACTTTTTCTATTTAATGGGTGTGATCTCTTAGAAACTCAAGAGGAGAAAAACCAAAGGATAGAGAAGCAAAAAATAGCATTTGAACAAAAAGTAGCACAAACAAAGGAGATTCAACTAAAAAAACTCTCTGCTCAAACTCAAAAAGAGTTAGCTATCTTAGAATCTAAAAAAGAGTTGGCTAAAATAGAAAAAGAGAAAGAGCTTGAGAAGATTCGTTTACAAACAGAACTTGAAAAACAAAAAATAGTTATGGAGATGGAAAAAGAGAAAGCTATGTTTGAGCAAAAAATGTCTCAAAATGAGCAGATAAATAATATGGAACTAAAAAGGTATCTTGTATTAGTTCTAGCTATGTTTATACTTGTTGGAAGTTTTTTTATATTTTACTACTTCAAAAAAAGAAGAGAAGATAAACTAAGAGCATATAACGATAATCTACAAAAATACTTTAATCAAAAAGAGAATGAAGCTCGTGTAAAGATAGCTGAAAAAATGTTAGATACCATAGCATCTGGTCACCTAGACAAAGCACAAGAGAATCAACTCATAAGTGCTTTTAAAGGTGAATCAAATGGGGAATATCAACAGCAACTTATCGAAGATAAGAGTGATGATATAGATATTACAGATGATGTTGAACTTATAGAAAAACCATCAAAAGATTCTAACTAAAATTTAAAATCTATCTGTGCTGTTACTGCTGTTTGTGAATGTTTAGTTGTAATATCTCTCGTAGTTGCCCCATCTGGATTCATAACAGTATATGTTTTAGTAATATTTGGAGCATAAGTTAAACCTAAATCTAATGAACTTTTTTGATTTAGAGTATATGTTGTTCCAACAGTATAATGCGATTCTGTGATAGCTGGAAACCCAAGTAAGTTAAAAGTGTTAGTTAATGTACCACTTAAACCTTGATCTGTTATAGGACTATCAGCATAATTGTACCCTACCCTTAAAGCTAAACTCTCCATCTTATACTCATAACCCACCGCATAAACATTTTGGTCATTCCACATAAAATCTCTATACCCTTTAGCTTTACTATAACTTATCTTTTTATAATCAAACCCAACTCTTTGATTCTCATCACTATAAGAGATACCAAAACCTATCTCCTCAGGAGTAGATAATTTTGTGTTAGTATATATCATACCAAAACCTCCCATAGCAACTGAGAGTTGATCTTTATAATCCATATCTATTTGTGATTTATAAACTGTACCTAAAGTTACATTGTCTATCTTATATGTTAAACCAAAACTATAACCAAACTTTAGATCTTGTGCTATCCCTGCCCCATTTGAACCAGCTCCAGCATCATAATTAATATCTAAAGCTCCATACTCTAAAAGTGGAGTAAATGCTATACTAAAGTTATCAATTTTATAAGCTAAAGGTAAACCAAACTGCATCAGTTGTAAGTTTGTAACCATCTTAAAGTTTGCTGGTTCTGTTCTATAATCAGTACCCATACCAGCAGTACCCCAAATTCCAACACCTAAATAAAAATTTTCACCTATCTTACTAGCAACTGCTACTTCTGGGATAACATCCATATCTGAATCACTATCTTTTGCCCCAGCACCCATTCCGTTATCAAACGATACATTTGGCATAAAAACAGTACCACCAAAAGATACCTCCGTCTCTTTAACAGATGTGATAAGAGCTGGATTTGATAAAGCAGATTCAGCACCATGACTCATACCGATACCAACACCACCCATACCTCTAGCTTTAGCACCAAGACCTATTAACTCTGAACCATTTGTAGCAAATAAAGATGTTGTACCCAGTGCTAAAATAGTAGTAAATGCCAATTTTATTTTATAACCCATATCTTTCCTTAATATTTTTAATATATAAATTATATGATTATATACAAATTAATATTAAGTAAGTGATAATTTAAGTATAATATCTATAATATTTAATTGGAGATTTTTATGATAACTAAACGCGTAAATACACTTTCTGAATCTATAACTATCGCTATAACTACTTTAGCACAAGAGTTAAAGGCTGAGGGTAAAGATATACTTAGCTTTTCTGCTGGTGAACCTGATTTTGGAACACCTCAAGTTATTAAAGATGCTGCTATCGCTGCTATAAATAATGACATCACAAAATATACTGCTGTTGATGGTGTTTTACCATTAAGAGAAGCTATCGCTACTAAATTAAAAAGAGATAATGGTTTAACTTATGCTCCAAACCAAATCATAGCTAACAATGGTGCTAAACACTCACTTTTTAACCTTTTTTCTGCTGTTATTGAAGATGAGGCTGAAGTTATTATCCCATCTCCATACTGGGTTACTTACCCTGAACTTGTAAAATATTGTGGTGGTAAAGTTGTTGAGATTCATACTCAAGATACTGATGGGTTTAAAATCACACCAAAACAACTAAAAAATGCTATAACTGATAAAACAAGAATGTTGATTTTAACAACACCATCAAACCCAACAGGTTCTATCTACACAAAAGAGGAGCTTACTGCTTTAGGTAAAGTTTTAGAGGGTACTGATATTATCGTAGCATCTGATGAGATGTATGAAAAACTAACTTATGAGGGTACATTTACATCTTGTGCTTCTGTAAGTGAAGATATGTTTAAAAGAACTGTAACAATTAATGGTCTTTCAAAATCGGTAGCTATGACTGGTTGGAGATTTGGTTATATGGCTGCTGCGGATACTGCTCTTATCAAAGCTACTAAAAAACTACAATCACAAAGTACATCAAACATAAACTCAATCACTCAAATGGCAGCTATTGCTGGTCTTGATGGAAGTGCTGATGCTGATATAGCTATGATGAAAGAAGCATTTATAGCTCGTAGAGATGAAGCTGTAAAACTTATAAATGAGATAGATGGTCTAAGTGTTGTAAAACCTGATGGAGCATTTTACTTATTTGTAAACATTAAAGAGGTAAGTTCTGATTCTCTTACTTTTGCTAGAGATCTGTTAGACAAAAAGTTTGTAGCAGTAGTTCCAGGTGTTGCTTTTGGTAGTGAGGGTTATTTTAGACTAAGTTTTGCTACTGATATAGAGACTATCCGTGATGGTATCTCAAGAATAGCAGAGTTTGTTAAAGAGTTAAAAAAGTAGGTTTTAAACCTGCTTTTTACCAAAATATATCTACCTTTTAAAAGAATCTTATCTACAAAGATTCATAAATCTTCTAAAAACATTAAACTTAATAAATTGAATTTTAATATATAAATATTGATGAGAGTAGTATAGATACCCTACCCTTGAAAGGGTAAGATATAAAAAACTGATTACAGTTTATAATCAGGGATAAGGTTGAAGTTAAGATATTTGTAAATTTCTGCTTCTTTACCATTGATTTTTTGAGTTTTTTCTAAATACTCAGCTGCTGTTGGTAATCTACCTAACATAGAACAAACTGCTGCTAACTCTGCTGAACCTAAGTAAACTTTAGTATCTTTACCTAAACGGTTATCAAAGTTTCTTGTTGAAGTTGAGAATACAACTGAACCATCACCAACTCTAGCTTGGTTACCCATACATAAAGAACAACCTGGAATCTCTGTTCTAGCACCAGCACTACCAAAGATTGAGTAGTAACCATCTTCGATTAGTTGTTTTTCATCCATTTTAGTTGGAGGACATACCCATAAAGTAGTTGGAACTTTACCTTCACCTTTTAAAACTTCACCTAAAGCACGGTAGTGACCAATATTTGTCATACATGAACCAACGAATACTTCATCAATATTTGTAGGTCTATCTGAAGCTAAAATTTCAGAAAGTGTAGCAACATCATCTGGATCATTAGGACAAGCTAAGATTGGCTCTTTAATCTCATCAAGGTTGATGTTGATAACAGCTGCGTACTCAGCATCAGAATCAGCTTCCATAAGAGTTGGATTTTTTAACCACTCTTCCATCTTAGTGATACGACGAGCTAAAGTTCTGTGATCTTCATATCCAGCTTCAATCATAGATTCTAAAAGAACAACATTTGATTTTAGGTATTCAATAACTGGTTCTTTGTTTAGTTTAACTGTACAAGCAGCAGCAGAACGCTCAGCAGAAGCATCAGAAAGCTCAAACGCTTGTTCAGCTTTTAGATCAGGTAAACCCTCAATCTCTAAAATTCTACCAGCGAAGATATTTTTCTTACCTTTTTTAGGTACAGTTAAAAGACCCTCTTTGATAGCTTGATGTGGAATCGCATTTACAAGATCACGAAGAGTGATACCTGGTTGCATAGTTCCCGAGAATCTTACAAGTACAGATTCAGGCATAGTTAAAGGCATAGCACCAGTAACACCAGCAAAAGCAACGATTCCAGAACCACCAGGGAAAGAGATACCGATAGGGAAACGAGTATGTGAATCAGCACCAGTACCAACAGTATCTGGAAGAACCATTCTATTTAACCAAGAGTGAATAACACCATCACCAGGGCGAAGAGCAACACCTGAACGGTTAGATATAAAATCTGGTAAAGTGTGGTGCATAGTAACATCAGATGGTTTTGGATAAGCAGCTGTATGACAGAAAGATTGCATAACTAAATCAGCATTGAAACCTAACGCAGCAAGCTCTTTAATCTCATCTCTTGTCATTGGACCTGTTGTATCTTGAGAACCAACAGTTGACATTTGAGGCTCAACATACATACCTGGACGAACACCAGCCATACCTGAAGCTTTACCTACCATTTTTTGTGCTAAAGTATAACCTTTACCACTATCTTCTGGTTGCTCAGCTGTTAAGAAAATATCAGTAGCACCCATACCTAAACACTCACGAGCTTTAGTAGTTAAACCACGACCAATGATAAGTGGGATACGACCACCAGCACGAACTTCATCAGTGATAGTGTTAGGGTTTAGTTTAAATGTAGCGATACACTCACCATTTTTATGAGCTTCACCTTTGTATGGATAGATATCGATAACATCACCCATCTCCATTTGTGTAACATCAAGCTCTAATGGTAAAGCACCTGAATCTTCACTAGTTGCGAAGAAGATTGGAGCGATAATACCACCAAGAACAACACCACCAGTTCTTTTGTTAGGAACACCAGGAATATCTTCACCCATATGCCATTGAACAGAGTTGATACCTGACTTACGAGAAGAACCAGTACCTACAACATCACCAACATAAGCAACAGGGTGACCTTTCTCTTTTAACTCTTTGATTGTTTGAGCAGGATTATCCATTTTAGCTGTAAGCATAGAGTTAGCATGAAGTGGAATATCTGAACGAGTAAATGCTTCAGAAGCTGGAGATAGATCATCAGTATTTGTTTCACCTGGAACTTTAAATACAGTAACAGTGATTTTATCAGCTAATTTTTCTTTGTTTGTGAACCATTCAGCATTTGCCCATGATGTCATAACTTTTGTAGCTGCTTCGTTACCTTTCTTGTGTAACTCTTCAACATCATTAAACGCATCATAAACAAGTAAAGTTTTGCTTAATGCTTCAACAGCAGCATCTACAACTTTACTATTTGAAGATGAAAGAGCATCTATCATAGGTTTTACATTATAACCACCAAGCATTGTGCCTAACATCTCAACAGCTTTCTCTGGAGATATTGTAGGAACATGATGAGCTTCTGATGCTAATTCATTTAAAAATGCTGCTTTAACATAAGCCGCATCATCAACACCCGGAGAAACACGATTCTCTAATAGATCAAGCATCATCTCAGTATGCTCATTAGTTTTAATAAACTCAATAACCTCTACTGTTTGTTCTGCTGAAAGTGGTAATGGTGGAACACCAAGTGCCTCACGCTCCGCAACGTGTGCTTTATATTCTTCAATAAATGCCATATTCATTCCTAGTTTTAAATTAGAAAAATTATAGCCAAATATATATAACCAATTTTGATGATGTTACTTATAGAAACAGAGAATAAATCTTTTTTATCTTTTTTGTTTAAAAATGTAACACTACAACTTTCTTTTTTTTAACTCACTATCTATAATAGCCCTATCAGCACCGTGGTAGTTAGTTTTCAACCAAATAAGATAAGAATCTGGAAGCTCATTGTAAAGCATCCCTTTATACTGTCCAAACCCCACTCTTGGTTGAGCCTTTTTTACTATAAAGTTTTCTTCACAAACAGCCTTAATCCCCAAAGAGTTAATCAAAGATAAAAACTCTACAAACTCTAACCTTTTTTGTATAACAAAGGTGTATTTTTCAAAATCAAACACCCCTTTTCTAACATCTACAAAATGTTGTAACTCTTGAATCTGTTCAACAGATAATCGCTCTAAATTTGGGATATAAACACTATAAGAATTTTGATAGTGTGTAAAGATTAGATGAGCTTTAACCATTATAAGATTTCACGAATACCCTTAGCATTTGGAGCAGAAAGTACACCTGAAGCCTCTAACTGCTCTATAACTCTAGCGGAGCGGTTATAACCTATCTGAAGTTTTCTTTGTAGATATGAGATAGATGTTTTTTTATCACTAAGAACAACATTTTTAGCTTCCTCAAAAAGTGGATCTAAATCTTCATTTATATTTGTCATACCCATATTTAGATTTTCACTCTCTTCTACTAAAAAGCTTTTATCGTAGTTTGGTTCCCTTTGTGATTTTATAAACTCAACAATATCCTCTATCTCACCCTCAGTGGCCCAAGGAGCATGAAGTCTAACAAGACCAGTAGCACCCGGAGGAGTAAACAACATATCACCACGACCAAGTAAAGATTCAGCACCCATTTGATCTAAAATAATTTTAGAATCTATCTTAGAGTTTACTCTATAAGATACTCTTGATGGTAGATTTGCTTTAATAAGTCCCGTTACAACATCAACAGATGGTCTTTGTGTAGCAACAATGAGATGGATACCACAAGCTCTAGCTTTTTGAGCAAGTCTAGCTATCGAAAGCTCCACATCTTTTCCACTTGTCATCATTAAATCTGCCAACTCATCTATAATAACCACAATATATGGAAAATTCTCCCCACCCTCTTTTTTAACTTTTTCATTATAATTTTCAATATTTTTAGTTCTACTCTCTGCCATAAGCTCATAACGGCGTTCCATCTCTGCTACCATATTATTTAAAGCAACTATCGCCTCTTTTGGCTTAGTGATAACAGGTGTAAGTAGATGTGGAATATCATTATATGTTGAAAACTCCAACATTTTAGGATCAATCATAAGTAGTCTAAGTTGATCTGGTGAGTTTTTATATAAAAGTGAAAGAATCATAGCATTTATACCAACACTTTTACCACTACCAGTTGTTCCAGCGATAAGAAGATGTGGAAGTTTTTTTAGGTCTGTTACAAAAGGTTTTCCAACTATATCTTTACCTAATGCTATGGTTAGAGGTGATGATGATTCGGTAAATAGTTTAGAATCTAAAAGCTCTCTTAGATAGATAGTAGAAACAGAATCGTTTGGTATCTCGATTCCAACCACATCTTTACCTGGAATCGGTGCTTGAATACGGATAGTTTCAGCCGATAATGCCATAGCTAAATCATCTTGAAGATTTAAAATCTTACTCACTTTAACATTCGCAGCAGGTTTAAATTCAAATGTCGATACAACTGGTCCAGCATAAGTTCTAACAACATCACCATCAATTTTAAAGTTTGCTAGTTTTGAGATTAGATGCCCTATCTTATCATCTAACTCGCTCTCATCAACAGCGTGTGATTTATCAGTATTTTTTTGAAGAAACTCAATAGATGGAAGCTCAAAGTTTTTTGGTTTTTCCACTTCACCCTTTTCGATTCCCTCTAAAAGCTTAGTGTTCTCCTCTAACTCATCAATAACAACAGTATTTTTTTGCTCTTTAACTTTCTCAACAATAGTTAAAAGATTTTCTGTTTTCTCCTCAACTTTTTCCTCTAAAATCTCTACACTCTCTAGCTTTTCATCATCTTTTATATCTTTGGTAACCTCTTTCTCTTTTTTAACTTTTTTTATAATTGTTACAGGTTCCTCTTGTTTATCATCTTCCTCTTTAGAATCAATCTCTACCTTAGATTCTCTCATATATGATGGTTTATCTAACTCATCGTCTTCTATGATAGGTTCTATAAATTGTTCATTTTTATCTTCTGTAATAATCTCTTCATCTTTTATCTCCACTACTTTCTCTTTTTCAACAACAGCTGGTTTTACTTTTTCTTGTTCTTTTTTTATTGCTGATTCCACTTTAGTTTTGACTTTAACTTCATCTTTTTTAGATTCTGGTAGTTTTGTTTTTATCAGTGTGTTGATTATATAAAGAAGCTCTTTAGAGTTTTTATCTAAAAGGATAAGAACAGATACGAAAGTTATGATAAACCAAAATATCCATAAACCAAATAATCCTATATATGGTGAAAGAAAATCTACAAAATCACCAGCAAGTTTACCTCTAAACTTGTTTGTAATCAACATAGATTGTGCTAAAAGTGCTGAGAAAAACAGTAAAAATGTTGCTAAGGAGATCTCAACCTTTCTAAAACTAAAAGTTAGATTCTTATGTAGATAAAAAAGTGGTATAAGAAGTGATAAGATATAAACATACGATATGTAACCAAAATATAGATTATTATATTTAGCAAAACTACTTCCATAACTACCCATAAGCCCTGTATAACCAAAAATAGTCGCAAAACCTAAATAGATAAACACACCTAAAACTACAACAAAAATCGTATCTTTCAAACTAAAATCCCTTTAAAAACTAAATCTTTTTTTAATTTTGTAGTATAACAAAAAATATCATATAAGAGAAAAATATGTCAATATGTAATATTTTTCTTATAGATAGTTAACTAAACTAAGTTTAGATACTTTACCAACTGTTGACAACATAGCTTCATAATTTTGATTTAGTTTAGTCAATGTTAACGAAGCTTCTGCTAAATCTGTATCTATTACAGATGAACGGAGTGTCATTGTACTCATCTCTAAAAGTGATGTTCTTTCACTAGACATTGTCAACGCGTTAGATTGAGAACCAACAACTGAACGGGATCTACTAAGGTGTGATTGTAGATTATCTAATTTCTCTATCGAATACTCAATACCAACATTTCTACTATCACCATTTGTATCATCTGGATAAGTTTTATGCTCCTCAACAGCAGTAATCATCTCATCAATCTCTGAGAAAAAATCTGTTTTAGCATCTCTTATTGTCAAAGAGTTATTAGCATTGAATGTTAAAACTGAACCTTGAGTTGTTGAAAAATCTCCACTATTTACATCATAAAGAGAGATCTCTGCTTCAGTTTTTGCTGAACCAATCTCACCAAACTCTATCTTTCCATCATAAGTTAGATATGTTTTACCACTAAAATTTGAGTTTTCAATAGCATTATCATACTCCTCTGGTGTTCCATTTGGAGATTCATTTGCTGGTAAATTATTTGTCACAATCATATTTGTAACATCCATAAGTTGCTGATATGTCATATCATCAGCAGAAACAGCTGTTCTAGGGGAACTACTACTAAATATATCGTAAGTTTTATCATAAGTTCCATCACCATCACTATCTACATCAAATGTTGAACCATCTTTTGAGAAATTTACTTGGACATCATAGGCATCACCATTAACATTTTTACCAACTAATCTTAATGAATTTCCATCTAAGGTGTCATCATCAGGATCGATTGTACCTTTTGATATATCTGCGACCTCTGATATTTTTGTCGCTGGTGTAGCAAAACTGTTATCATCTCTTACAATCTGAGAAACACTAGAGGTAACTTTACTACCATCTTTAGTAAATTGAGTATTATCATATAGTAAACCATCTATGTTTTGTGGAGCATCTGCTGAAGCATCATATGGTGATTTTACAAACTCTTTTATGTAAAGATTTGAGTTTTCAGCTTCAGAATTACCACTCATAATAAGAGCAAAATTCGATTCTCCAGAATCTAAGTCACTTATGTTTGTAACATCAGCATCATCGTTACCATCCTCTTGATCATAATCGATAGCACCAACCATATTGAAATCAAGTTTACTAGAACCAGCTCTTTTATCCTCTACAACTATTTGACCATAACTATTTAAAGAGACATTTACTAGTTTTAGATCAGGGGTATTACCATAAGCTTGACCGATAGCATCTAAAAGGGAATCAACACTAGAATCATCAGTTAAAGATATTTGATCTTTAAATGCTGTACCATCACTTCTTACTCCACTAAGGTAAAAATGACTTTTTTTATTTTCACTATCTACTTCATTATCTGTATCACCCATCAGATCACGAATCGTATCACTTCCTGTAATTGGTGTTGGATTTGTTCCATTGTCATCACCAGTTTCAAAATCATACTTTTTACTAAGGTTTGTTGACATCACATTTGTTGTGATCTCCCTTTTAACTAAACTCTCCTCACCCAAAAATAGATCTGCTCCAGATAGATTATACTGCTGCTTAGTCCCAGAGCCAGTAAATGAGTTTAAAGCTCCATCATTACCCATATATTTACCATCAGCAGAGATAGGTTTTGTGTCAACTGCTGTTCCTGAAAATAGGTATTGACCATTTATAGAGGTGTTTGATAGATTCTTAAGGTGATCTTCCATAACTCTTAACTCATCAGCTATCGCATCTAAAGATTCATCACTATGTGTACCATTAGCAGCATCTACAAGTAATGTTTTAAACCTATCCATAGTATCATCAAACTCATTTAAAACAACATCTGTTTGGTTTGAAAATTTATAACCACTATCTGTACTTTTTTGAATTTGACCTAGCGTCGCCATCTCATTATCAAGTATCATAGTTTGTGTAAATGTAGCAACATCATCTGAAGCGTACTGAATACTCAAACCAGAAGAGATTTGCTTATTTACATCAAACAGATTGTTTTGTAGTTTACTGTTTTCACTTACATACATACTATCATAATACATACTAGATGTTACTCTCATAACAGACCTCCCTATTGATACTTAATCGTATTAATTAAAACTCTTAAGCAATATAAGTTCCATATCGACACATATAGTTAAAATCTTTAATAAGTTAACTTTAGTATAATTACAAAAAACAAAGGATATATATGTCATATATACAACAATTAGAGGAGTTACTTACTAAAAGTGTAATTCCAGATTTAGATGAAAGATTAGATGAGATCTTTGAAGAGATAGCTGATAATAAAGAAGCTAGTGAGGATGCTAAAGAGGAGATAGAGGAGCTTAGAGAGTTTAAAGCTGATCTACAAGATGTTTTAGATGATATAGCTAGTGGCGATATTGATGAAGATGAGTGTAAAGAGCTTATTGATGATATAGAGGAAGCTCAAAAAGGTAGTGGTGAAGATTTCGGTTTTGTTGAAGAAGATTAAAACCGTTTGATATTATTTAAAGATATTTTTTGATACAATCCTGTATGAAAAAAATACTAATTATAGATGATTGTCCAACAGTTTTAAAAGCATTTGAAACAAAAATAGTTATGCTCAATAGAGGTATTGAGATTCTATCAGCAACTAGTTATGCTAAAGCTAATGAGATTATCAGACAAAATAGAGATTCTATCTACGCAGCGATTGTAGATCTAAACTTACCAGATTGTAAATCTGGTAATGCTGCCCTACTAACAAACTCTCATAAAATTCCAACTATCGTATTTACTAATGTTGAAGATGATAGCCTAAAATCTCTATTATCAAAAAAAGATATTTTAGACTACATAAAAAAAGATTCCCCTGAGAGTATCCAGTACGCTGTAAACTTTATAACTAGAATCATCAGAAACAATGAAACTACCGCTATTATAGTTGATGATTCTGAATTATCAAGAAAAACATTTAGAGCAGATTTGGAAAAGCTTCGTATAAATGTTGTTGAAGCGTGTGATTCTAAAGAGGCTTTAGAGCTAATCAATAACAATGAACTAAATATATCTTTGGTTTTAATAGACTACTATATGCCAAATATGGATGGTGTTGAACTTACTAAGATACTAAGAAAAAAGTATGAAAAAGATTCCCTTTCTATCATAGCTATAAGTGGTACAGATGATGAAACTATCTTGACTAAGTTTATCAAAGCTGGTGCTAATGACTATCTCTCAAAACCTTATAAATTTGAGGAGCTAAATGTTCGCATCCACTCAAATTTAGATATTTTAGAGCTATTTAAAAAAACAAAAGATTTAGCAAACAAAGATTTTTTAACTGGTGCTTATAACAGAAGATACTTTTTTAATGTTTCTCCAAATATTATAAAAACTAACCTAAAAAATGGTACCGAGATAGCTTTAATCACTTTAGATATAGATTACTTTAAAAAGATAAATGATAAATATGGTCATGCGATAGGTGATAAAGCTCTTAAACATGTTATAGCTATACTAAACCAAACTATAAAAGTTCCAAACATTGTTACCCGTTTTGGTGGTGAAGAGTTTTGTATCTTGATAGAGGATATATCTTATGAAGATTCTAAAAGTTTATCTGAAGAGATTAGAGTAAACTTTGAAAATAGTGAGATAAAGATAGATAAACATATAGTTAAATATACTGTATCTATGGGTATAGCTCACGGTAAGATAGATGATATAGATTTAGCCCTAAAAGCATCTGATAATGCCTTATATGAAGCAAAAGATAATGGGCGAAATCAAGTGATTGCTAGAGAAGTTTAGCTAAAACTACTATCTTATAGTTAGTTTTAATTTCGTTTCTATATAATTTCAATAATAAATCCAAATTAGGAAAAATAATGAGAATAATTTTACTAGGAGCTCCCGGTGCTGGAAAAGGTACACAAGCTCAA
>CAYLNF010000005.1:0-36557 GCA_964385165.1 uncultured Sulfurimonas sp. | reverse complement strand
GAGTTGAAGAGTTGTCAAATATGTTTAGAGAGCCTAAAGCTTTTATAGAGTTTGTGCTTGATGAGACCATCTCAAACTATAATTTAGCAGACCCAAAAGCTAAAGAGAGTGCTATGAATGAGGGGAGTGCTTACTTAAAAACTTTAACGGCACTACTTCAAGAATCTTATAAACCTTACTTAGCTTCTAGGTTAGGGGTATCTCCATCATTTGTAAGAATCTCGAATCAGAATCAAAATCAAGATACCCAATTTATACAGAGAAACACTCATAAAGATATGTGGGAATTAACACTTGTAAAAACTGTTTTAGAGTACCCAAACTTTATAGATCAGATACTAGATGTTATAGATCCATCTATTTTACAGTTTCACTCTATGGAGTTCTCTTTAGCACTTCAAGGTAAGAGAGATGACCCAAACCTTATGGCTATACTTGTTGATGATACTATCATAAGTTTAAAAGATGAGGAATCTTTAAAAAATGAGCTTATCACTTTTTTATCTAAATATTATGAGCGAGAGTTAAAAAAGATAAATCTACAACCAAATATCCCTTTTGAGGAGAAAGCCTTTTATATTCGTAAGTTTCGTGGTAAAATCGCATCATTAAAACGGGGTGAATTAGTAGCCTTTGGAGATTAGTATAATATATCTTTTTTATAGTATAATTTTTTATGGCAAAAATAGATGAAGTAAAAGAGATTTTAAACACATTAAGAATAGCACTTAGTATTACAATAGGGATAATTGTTGTTTTAGTAGGAAGTATAGTACAAAGATATGATAATGATAAAATTGATAATATATTTTGGTTAGCAGTATCTGGAACTTTTATATTTATTTTATTTGTTGTACTTATTGTAAATAAATTATCAAAGAAAACTAAAGAGATTAAGGATTTGTAGATGAATTTAGCTTTAATTGCGATTATCGCATTAGCGATTAGTTTTTCTGCTGTTTTTTATTATAGTATAAATAAATTATCAGAAGTATAAGAGAGGATTTTTATGAAAGCGATAGCACTTTTTAGTGGTGGATTAGATTCTACTTTAGCGATGAAATTGATTATAGACCAAGGTATAGAGGTTATAGCGGTAAATATTAACACAGGTTTTGGAAGCACTACCGATAGACTTGAACATATGCAAAGTATGTGTGATCAAGTGGGTGCTGAACTTAAGATTATAGATATTCAAAATGAGTATCTACAAGATGTTTTATTTGACCCAAAACATGGTTATGGAAAAAACTTTAACCCTTGTATAGATTGTCATGCTAAGATGTTTGCTGTTGCTAAAAAGATTATGGATGCTGAGGGTGCTTCATTTTTAATTAGTGGTGAAGTTATGGGGCAGAGACCTATGAGCCAAAACAAAGATGCTCTTCAAACAGTTTTAAATGAGAGTAACTGTGATGGTATCTTACTCCGTCCAATGTCAGCTAAAATGTTAGCACCAACGATTCCTGAAGAGAAAGGTTGGGTAGATAGAGATAAACTAGAGGGAATCACTGGTCGTGGTCGTGAAAGACAGATGCAGATGGTAAAAGAGATAGGTTTAGAAAACTTTGAATCTCCAGGTGGTGGTTGTCTTCTTACAGATGAGCATTTTGGTAAAAAGATGTTTGATTTTATCAAATATGATAAGTTTGAGGTGAAAGATATACCACTTATGAAGTATGGTCGCCATTTCCGTCTTAAAGATGGAGCTAAACTTGTTATAGGTAGAGATAAAGAGGAGAATGGTTATCTTCAAGAGATAGATAACGATAAATATTTTCATATAAAAACTGTTGGTTTACCTGGACCACACTCTATGCTTAGTAAAAATGCTAGTGAAGATGATAAAAAGATAGCAACATCTGCGATTCTTACATACTGTAAAACAGATACTACACAAACATATACTTTATCTTATGATGGTGAAGAGGTACAAGGTTCACCATTTGGCTCACGAGCAGAGATGAAACCTTATACTATATAGATTTAGAATCTATATAGTAACCCTAACTGAAGATTATGGATAAAACTAAATTTTATCTCTGAGTTGTCATCAGTTATCTTGACGATATGATCCATCATCATCCCCTGATAGTTTGTAAAGAAAGCTATATTTTTATCAAAGTTATATTTAGCACCAAATTGTAATCCAGCTAGTGAAGAGCTACTAGGTTTAGTATATTTAAAATTAGTTAACTCTAAGATAGAGTAACCAAGAAGTAAACCACCATATATATCTATCTCATCATAGTTTGTTATCTTATATAATCCAGATATATAAAGATTGTTGATTGAGATATCGCTACTAGATGTGTTTAGATAGCCTAATGATATAGATATATCATCATCAACTACATAACCACCCTCAATACCAAAACTAACCCCACTACTTGATGTTTCAGTTGATGATGAGCTACTGCTAGTTCCACTAATGTTATCAAACCCTAAATTTACACCTATAAAATATGGTGATAGTGGTGTATGTGAACTAATCTTTGTAGCTTTCTTCTCTTTTTTATGTACAACCTCTTTTTTCTTCTCTATAATATAAGCTGATTTAAACATAGTTCTTATATTTTTAAGATCTTTTTTTATCATATAATCACTATCATATTTTTTTGAGTAAACATAGTAGTTATAGTTGTTGTTATGCCAAGATTTTTTGACATACATAGCAACCCCTATCGCATCTAGTTTCATCTTAATCTCTTTAAGACTACTCTCTTTTAATGTTTTAGTTATTATGATTCTTTTATAAGCATCCTCTGCTGATAAGTTTAAAACAAATATAGATAAAAATATCGTTATAAATATAAATCTCAAAGTAGTACCTTTTAATGGAATTTTTAAATTAAAGCAAATTCTATACCTAAAATATACTCTTATTTATTAGTTAAGATGGAATAAAAATTGCTTTTACTAGCTACTCGGTTTGTTAAAGTTATTTTTTATATTGCCGATGTATGTTGTAGGTCGTGGGATGTTATTTTGAAGGAGGAAAAATGAAAAATATAGTTCTTATTTTAGCTAGTTTAGTAGCTTTTACATTTATCGGTTGTGGTGATAGCGGTTCTGATGGTGAAACATCACTTACTGATACAACAGTTAACGAAGAAGTTCTTGAGAGTGGAGATGGTGGTTTACCTGCTATTCCTCAAATTCCAGCAGATGAATAATATTTAGGGGTATATATATGAATCGCTTATGGTTACCAATCTTTATGGTTGTTATTTTTAATGCTTGTAGTGTTGAAGAGGGTTCTAGTGGTATGGAATCTGTTGAGGTTGAAAATACAATACAAAGTAGTGGTAGCGATACTATAAGTGATATAACTTCTAATACAGATAGTAACACCATCTCTGATACAAACAATGTTGTAATCAGTACAACAGATACAACAACTGATATTGTTAAAGTGGATGATGAAACTCAAACAGAATCTCCACCAACATTACCTGAAGAGCTTGTTGGATTGGGTTCATGAACTATTTAGTACCTTTATTAGTTATGGTTGGCTTTACTGGATGTGGAGTAGATACAGCTTCTAGTGGTGTACCTAGTAGCATAGATATAGTGGTAGAGGATGTAGTTACTTCAGATAGTAATGAAACTAACACTACTCAAGATGTAGTTGTATCAGATACTAACGATACAACAACCACAAACACAGATACAACGACAGATGAAGATAGAGAGCCTATTTTTGAATCTAGTGGAGCTGTCTATGATGAAAATGCTTGTAATAGTTCTTGGGCAACCGCCCCTATATTACAAGACAATAATGAAAATGATGATAGAGAAACATCAGATGATGCTAATGGTATTGCTGTTATGTCTTACTACACAGAAACAGGTTATGTAGAAAACTCAAATGTGATAGTTTATTATAAAACTATCACAGGGGAGACTGGAAATTTAGCTTTTAGGAAAAATGGGTATTTTGATAATTCTCAATTTAGGATAGAGTATGACCCAGTTTGGATAACAGAGCCTAATAATACAATTTATGTGGAAACACCTAAATTGGACAATGAATTGAAAACTTGTTATAAAATTATTATAAATAGTGATGACATATCAAATACAGAACAAAAAGTATATAGATACTAACCATCTATGATATTTTTAAGATATAATAAAAAAAAGGATATAAAATGAATTTCAAAAGAAGTATTTTGAGTTTAGCAGCGGTTTTAGCTTTAAACTCAACAGTAACAGCAGATCCAAATGCTACTTATGTACCTTTAACAAGCAAAGAGTTTGATAAAGCTTGGATTATGTTTGGAGTTAATGATTTTAGTACTGGTATCCCAACACCAGCGGCTAGTGATAGTGATTTTTCAACTGGTTATAGTGTTGTTGAGGAAGCTTCAACATCTGATGATTTAGTTTCACCTAGTCAAGCAGTTATAGATGCTGGTGTTGACAATACAACATTTGCTTCATCTACTGGTGAGAATATGGCAACATTTCAAGCACTTAAAGATGCTAATGGTGCTCCTTTAATTACAGATACATTAAATTTAGCTTTAAAAACAACAGATGTGGTTTATTCAGAACAACAACCTATCCGTTCTATGTATATAGCTATTCAAACATCTCCTACTGATACAAATACAGTAGCAAAAATTAAGTTAAATTACAGATCTTCTCTTGAGGGTAGAACTGTTGAGATACAACTTAATAATGAGGGAACTGTTTATAAAACAACTATCAGTGAAAGAGCTACATTTAATTCTCCAGCTATCGCTAAAGAGATTATAGATGACCAAGTTGAATTAGATGAGATGGCTCCTGAAGATGTTTTAGCTTACGATTTAACAAACAGTCCTGTATTAGCTTCAGCTTATGATAAAAATAAATATCAAGGTGATAGTACTGGTGCCGAGCGTTTTTATCACTATGACGCAGTAAATGCTCAATGGGTTTTATGGGATCGTCTAAAGGTTTCAGATGGTACAAATACTCTTACTAAACTTAAAAGAGGTAAAGCTTACTGGGGTAGAATGGATATAAATAGTGATGGTACAACAACATCTACTACTAAAGCTGGTTTATATCTTGGTAAATCTGGTAAAAAAGAGGCTGATCCAGCTATATATACTGGTGATTTAGTTCCAAATGCTTGGAATATGGTAGCTTTTGATCCAGCTGAAAATCCAGATATGCGTAATGCTGCTACTGGTCTTATTGTATCGCTAGATGCTGATTTTGCTGCTAATGATAGTATAGAACTTTTAGATGAAACAGGTACAAACTCTGTGACTGTTACTTTTGATGCTGATCTTCCAGATTCTAATGCTTCAAAATATATCAATGCTGCTATTGAAGCTGATAAGATAGCAGGTAAAATACCTGATACATTTAACATTAAAGCGTTTGATGTGGAAGATGGTAATAACACTATAATCTTTTTATCAGATAAACAATTTACTGTTAAAGATATGGCTAATGATAATCTAAAAGCTGTTAAAACTTTAGCTGGTGCTGCTGAGGTTATCATCTCTGATGGTACAAAGCAAACGGTTGATGATATCAATGATAGTGGTGTAACATCTGTGTATGGTGAGTACGCTATGATTATAGAGCCTTTAACTGGTTCTGATACTGCTTCAAATTTAGATGGTGCTGTTTCTGGAACAGATGGTGATTCTGATGCTTCTGCTGCTATCGCTTTTGGTAATATAGATGGTGATAGTGAGAGTGGTGTTGTTCCATTAGCTGATGATGATACAAACACAACTTTACAAACAGCGACAGATAAGATTGTTACAGATGATATTTTTAATGGCACAAAAACAGCTATTGATGGTACAACTCAATCAGGTAATGTTGTAAAAATAGATACTAACTTTGATGGTGTTGCTGATATGGTTTTAACATCAGCAAATAAAGCTTTTTATGTAAAAGATAACACATTTACTCGTGTATATACAGTAGATACAACAGCTACTGGTTTAGGTGGTGGTTTAAAACCTTTTGCTATAACTCCATATATCACACCAAATATTTTTGTAACACCAGCTGGTACAGCAGTGTCTGATGTTGAAACAGCTATTAATGATGTTGCTGATGAGAATGCTACTGATACAGATAAAAGATCAACAGGCATCTATGCTGATATAGATCCTAACGATGCTACAAAATTGGTTATAGTAACTAAAAATTCTAAAGTTTTAGAGCTTTTAGATGTTGATAGCGCTACTATCGATTATTTTTCTGCGGCTTCTTCAACAAGTGATATAGCAAAAGGTGCTGTAAAAAGAGTTATAAATATTGCTGAATTAGCTAGGGAAAGTGTTATCACAAATAGACTTACTATCTCTTTTGCTGATGACGGATCTACTGATGATGGTGTTGTTAGTATAGATGTAAACTCTATTGCTGGTGATGATGTGAATGTAACAACAGCTGATGATACAGAGATTATAGCTATGCTTGATAAGCTTGTTGATAATACAAATCAGATTTTAAAAGATAATAATATATCAGCATTTGCTTCACATAATTATTTAGATACAACTAATGATATAACTAAAGCTACTATTAGTATAGAGGGTATTGGTATAACATCCACTTCAACAGATACAAATGATTCAGATCTTATAGCGACAGATGAGGGTGAGCAAAATAGTAATCCAGGTGAATTAAATGTTGATAGTGCTTTAATCATAGCTGACTTAAAAGCAAATGCTATCTATACACCAGATTATGTAAATAATGGTCCATTATATACTTTAAAGAAAGCTGGTTATGAGGCTAAAGTTATTATCCGTCCTAGTACAAAACTAGATGAAAATGTTACTACACATTGGGATCATATCGATTTAACTCGTAATTCAAAAGATTGGTTAAAAAACAATGAATTTAACCTATTTAATGTAAGTAATAGTGCTGGTTATTGGGTATTTGTAGATGCTTATACACCTCAAAATGATATAGCTGAGAGTAACTTAGTATGGTCACCATCTTTTTCTCACCATTTCAATACAGCAACAGGTGCTACTGAGAATCTTCTTAATTCTGCTACATTTAGTATAGAGATAGCTGATGGTAGTGCTGAGGGTGGAGTTCTTGATGAAGAGACTTCAAATGCTAAATTGTTAATTGGTGGTAATGAGGTTCAACTTACAAAAACTGGTTCAACTTTTAGTGCTGTTTTAACTCAACCTGAAACTAGTGGTTTTACACCAAATACAGGTCCTATCTCAATCTCTCTTTTAGCAGCAGATGGTTTAGGTGAATCTTATTTAAAATCTGATCTAATCTCTTTTGATTATGATAAACCAGAAAAACCAACTGTAAACTTTTTAGATGGTATTAATGTAGCATTTACAAGTGCTGATGCTACTAGTTTCTATCTTTGGAAAGATTATGTTCCTGATGATGGAAGTTCAAATACACCAACAGAGAGTAATCTTTTAGCTGCTGATGCTGCTTCTTATAATGTTTGTAAAAATACAAACTATGGTGACACTACAAGCTATCAAGTTGTAGCGTTTGATGGTACAGGTATATTTGGTAAAGCTAATGCTTCAGATATTAATGGATTTACTTATGAAAACACTTTAAAAGGGGCAACAGTATTAACACATACTAATGGTGATGATACAAGTATAGTTGCTTCTTATAGTGCGACAGATTGTACACCTGATGCTGCTCCTCTAAAATCTGGTGTTGAAGTTAAAGCGGTTCAATCTGGTGGTTCTGTTGTTTTATCTTATATCGCTCTTGAGGGAACTGTAAATAATGAAGATGATCTACCTTTCTCAGCATTCTATGAGATCACAGATGGTAGTGATGATGTATTACAAGTAGATGTTCTTAAAGCGTATGCTGGTAAACCATTTTATGTAGAGTTCAATAACGGAGCATTATATAAAGGTAATTTCCCAGTTGATCAAACAGAAGCTGATAACTCATTTGATAATGCTTTAGATTTAACTCTTGTTAGTTCTAAAAATAGTTCATTAGATTAGAGTATAGTTTAATATGAAGGGTTTAATTTTATCTACATTATTAACATCGGCTATTTTTGCTTCACCAATTCAAAATATAGCCCCTTCATTTTCTAAAAGTGTTCAGACTCAACTTCTTTCGAAGTTGAAATCTGTTCACTCTTCATCTATTTATAAAAAAGATACTTATACAATTAAAAAAGGTTGGAACCGATTTACAGCACCTAAAGATGGCGTTGATGTTATTGAGACCTTTCAAAATATTCCAGAAGTGAAATTTATAGTAACTTATGATTTTAAAACTAAATATTGGGCTGGTTTTACACTAGAGCAATCTATACTTAAAGATATAAAAGAGATGTTACTTTTGAAATATTTAGAATCTGGAACCACTTTTTTTGTGCTTAGTGATAAAGATATATTGTTAAATATAAAATCATCAAGTGTAGATAAGATATGTAAAAAGTTTATAGATAGTGGAAGCTACAACACACTTTTAGATAGTGGGCTTACTAAATCTGATACAAGAGATAAAAATAAAGATATGGGTATAAATTCAAGATACTCTTCACATGAGTATAGAGGTTACTATGATGATACGAGAGTGCTTCTTATATACCCTAAAGTGACTAAAAAGTTAAAACAAACTGATAAGTATGGACCAGCAGAGCCTATGGTTATGCTTAAATATTCTAAAGAGTATGAAAATAAGATTTTTTATATTTATGATTTTTTAGAGAGAAAATGTTATGAGGGTAGGTTTCCATCTAAAAGGATGCCACCACTTCCTGTACTTAGAGTTATATCTAAATAACTCTAAGTGACAAACCTAAAAGGTTTGTCCCGCTACGATATTACCACTTACATCTAAAGCGTTTGATGAGTTACCATTAGCGTTGTCATCAGCTGGAAAAACTCCAGAATAAGTTACATTGTTAAACTCTATGTAGAAAGTTTTACCAGCATAAGCAGGTACATATTTAATCTCTGCTACACCAGCACTAGATTTTCCAACATATATAGTAATTGGAGCATCAGTTGTAAATGCCACATTTGGCTCTTTTTTATAAGAGATTTTTACTTGTGTATCTGTATTTATCGATTTTAGTGATATACCAGCATCTTGAGTATCTTGAGTTCCTGCTTGACAACTCTCATCATAAGGTATAGCAAGTGATGAAGCATCGCTATCGATACCTTGTGTATTTGTTAATAATGAAGCTGATTTTAGTGTAGCACTAAATGTAAATTCTAAAGCATCAGAAGCATTACCATATCCTAACTCACCATCATTACCAGCTCCAGTTACACTTGCTTTTCCATCCATTGCGATAGCTCTATATATATACTCTGTACCAAATGAGTTAGATATAGCACATAGGTTAAAATTAGTTGCTTCAGAAGCTAAAAGTTTTACAATTTTATTATTACTAGTTCCTGTACTCTCTTCAGGGATAGTATCTTTATATATATAGTAACCTGTTGTATCTTCACTTGTTGAGCTTAAAACAACATTTGTACCATTACCCTTATTTATAGTTGGTGCGTCTGGTTTTTTGTAGTCGATATTACCAACTGTGATATTATCTATTCTCCACCCTAGACCATCAGCAACACTAACTGTTATATCTCTAATACCACCAGAAGTTAAGTTTTGAACCTCATAAGATGTTAATGTTCCAGCATATATACCATTATTTGAACTTGATGTTAACTCTATATTACTACCACCAACATTAGCATAAACATTAACAGATGAAGTATCACTTGGTAAACCTGTAACAGTAAGTTGTATAGTTGCTGCTACATGATTTATCGTTGTTAGATTATTGTTAAAATGGTGGATATAAGTTGGTCTTATCTTAACTTCTGATATAGCTAGATTATTTGAATCTGTGTTATTTACTAAATAAACCCAGTAACCAGCTTTACCATCTATGCTAAAAATATTATAATCGTTATGGATTGTACCATCTGAGTTTCTAAACCATTGGGATGGTTGTCTTGTTAAGTCTATACTATCCCAAGTTATCTCACCTGTTTCCATAAATGTACTACCTGTTACTATGGAGTGCGGAGTATAACCTAAAGTTTTTAGAGTATATAATGGACCATCTTTCGCATAGTCTGGAGTATATATAGCATTATATTTTAGATCAGATGTTAAATTTGCGATAGGGTTATCTAAGATACCATATCCAGCTACACTTGTATCGTTTGTATCAGATTCGGCATTTCCACCACCATCTGTGTAATCTGTTACAACATTATAAACACCATATCCAGCTACTGTAATCTTAGCTTCATCTAAAGCAGTAGCTATTTTAGTATCATCTGTTTCTGTAAAGTTATGTGTTACAGTAGCATCTAAACCATCAGCTATAATTCTATCTTTAATAGCAGATACATACGAATCAAACATCTCTTTATAAGCAGCAGCAGTATCAGCTACATCACCTTTTGAAGCATTAGCACTATCTGCTCCATCATTTAGGGTAAAAACAACTGTATCAGCATCATCATCGGTAGTTATATCTATATCTATCAACACTTTATATGGCACAAGTTTTTGTTTAGCTAAATAATCTATACTATACACATCTTTTACAGCACCTTTAGCTATATCGTTAGATGATGATGAATCTATAAGATAATCATTAGTAGCATCATCAAAAATATTGAAATTATTTGAATCTGTTCCAGATGATATAAACACTATATTAGACCCATCAGCTTCAGCATATACAAAAGTATCTGTATCACCATTGTTCTCATCAGCGATAGCGTTTATGTTATCAACAGTTGTTGCGATAGTTGCTGTTGTCGTTATAGTTCCTGATGTTGGAGATGCTATCTTTATACTATTTCCAAAGTTAGTGGGATCGTAACTCATAACTCTTGTAAAAGTATAATCTCTAATATAAAAAGGTTTTTCAGCAGATATTAAAATGTACTCCTCTGTACCGTTGTTATCTAAGTCAACAGTAACAGCATTATCTATTGTGTTATCAGATATGAAGTTATTTACAGTATCTGATAGTGAAGCGGCATCATCATCACCAGCACCAGCAAGGTGAAGAGGTGTGTTTGTATCTACCTGTATTTTTGCTGAACGACCAGCTCCAACACTACCAACAGATTTATTGTTATCTAATTGAGAAGCTGTTCCAACAGCTACTAAAGGTTTTAATATAAGAGCAGATTCACCATAAACAGTTGTTGCCCCAGTTTCTGGTATATCATCTCCAGCAGTTGGAAATAGTTGGTTATTAGCTATATCCCATAGAGGTTTACCAGCTATGGTTTTAGCAGCACTAATTTCACTATCACCTATATCCAACACACTGAATTTTTTGTTTGATATAAGTAGTATCTCATCATCATCTACTCTAAATGCTCTTAGATCAAAAGTATCTGGGATTAAACCATTACTTTTTGCTGCTTCTATCGCCATACTAATTGCGATAGCATCAGCTTGTGTTGAATCTCCAGATAGTTTTGCTGTTACACTATTTATCCCTGTATAATCAAGAATCTTTAATGAACCACCATTTAAAGAATCTGTGATTATCATACCTGTACTTGATGTTCTAATAGTGGGTTTAGCACCATCAAAACTCATAAGATTCCATCCAGTTGTAATCTCACCATCATAGTCTGAATCTACTAATCCAGAAGCACCCAACACTAAACCAGCTTTAGTGTGAGCATCACTAATATCATCATTATCTAAATCGATTTTTGCCCAGTAAGCTTTACCTTTTTTTAGTTGTAAAAAATCGTTAGCAAGTTCACTATTTCCAGAATCATAAATCTCCCAAGTTTTTGTATTTGCGTTATAACCATATACTCTAGTTGAAGCATTATTGTTTATTGTTTGATTTGAGACTGGATTATCACTATTTGCTACTCTGTTGTAATCTGCTGGATCTTGAGGGTTATCTAGTAGATCAAAATCGATAGCTAAAGGGATAGTATCTAAAGCTATACCACCTGATCCATCAGCTGCTGTTTTTTCTACTCTAGTTGCTGGATTCTCAAAAGTGTTTTGAGCATTTATGGTTATTGTGTATGTTTTGGTCGCATCACCGTTGTATTGAAACTCTAACGCTTTCCCCTCTAGTGATGATTTATATGTAAACATAGCATCAGCATAACTATTACCTTGAGCTTTAAAGTACATGGTTCTCATAGGTTCTGTTGCTGAGAAGCTTTCACTCAATGAATCTACATTTATAGTGATGGAGCTTAATGCTCCTGTTGGTAGATTAAGAGCTTTTATCTCACCCATCTCAGTAGTAGCATCACCAGCAGTTGCTCTAAGACCACTAACCGATACTTCATCAATAACAGAGTCTGTGATTTGTGTATCGACAGCATCTCCCCAGTTTGTAAATAGGGCAGTAGATGCTGAAGTGGCACCATCTAGTTTAAATCCATTTACACCATAAAGTATCCATCTGTTATCATTATTTATAGATGTTAGTGGAACATAGCTACTAGCGATAGCACTTGAACTTAAAGCTAGAGCAGTAACAACACTTAAAATTCTTTTTTTATTTTTAGTCATAATTTATACCTTTTTAATTAAATCTATACACTTTTACTCTATTTATTGTTGAATCGATAGAGTTTAGTTCATATCTATAACAACCATATTTATTGTTTGTTGCTTCTAGTTTAGGAGTTTTTAGATATATTGTTCTATCACTATTTTTTATCCACGCTTGATCAAACGATAGATAATAGTTATCTTCATATATATTTGAGAAGATTCCAGTTTTAGTTTCTGTTAATTGTTTATAAAATAAAACAACTTCTGTATCGTTTGGGTTAAAACTCATCGGATATGAAGATCCTAAAGTGATACCATTTGTATCATCATAAAACCCCTCAGGATCAAAGCTATTATCTTTTATGGTAAAATATCCATCAAAAGCACCACAAGCTTCATTATCTAATATCGCTCCATCTTGATCAAAATCACTCTCTAAGTTTTCATTAACGATAGAAACATCATTTGTAACATCAGATTCATTTGTATCATCTACAACAACAGTTTCATTCGTTTCATTATTATCTGCTTCTATTTCTATTTGTGTAGTTCCAGCCGTACCAAACTCTATATTACAACCACTAAAAAGAAATAAAACAATAAATAAAATAATTTTCAAACCTACACCCCTAATCACATCTAGTAAAACATCGGCAATTTAAGATTTTTGTTTAATTATTATGCTAAAATTCATCTATTACAAAAAGAGGGTTATTTAGCGTATGATATTTAAAATTTTACTACCATTTTTATTAATTTTTCCACTTTGTGCTAAAGAGCAAAATTGGTATGACAATATCGATTTAAAGATAGAAGCTGGTATATACCTTCCAACTTTTGGTGGTGATATATCAAATGTTTATGGTGAGACAACTTTTGATGAAGATTTAGGGTATAACGATACAACAGCATCATATTTTTCACTGTTTATTAAACACGATAGAGCATATACACCAAATTTAATAATCAACTATTTTAATATGAAAGATAATCAACATACGACACTAACTAACTCTAAAAATTTAGTAGATACATCATTTGATAGCTCAGTAGCAACAGTTATAAATAGTAGTGTTTTAAATGTGGTGTTATATCAAGATTTAATGTTAAAAGGTAAATACTTAAAACTTTTTGGAACATATTATTATACTGGTGATTTAGAGTTTGATGTTGGTTTAGATACAAAGTTAGTTAGTTGGGATTTTAGTATTCAAGATTTAACAGATTTATCAAAAGAGCAATCTTGGATAGAGGTTAGTGAATTTATACCGTTACCATATTTAGGTATAAACTATTATCTTTATAATTTAGTTGTATATGCTAATGTTTCAACATTGTCATTTGTAGATGCTAAAGCAACATCTTATCAAGCTGGGGTAGATTATAGAGTTGTCGATGGGTTATATCTAAGTGCTGGATACCTTTATGAAGAGTTTGAAGCAGTTGAAGATTTAGATACTATCACTTTTAATACCTCTGGGTATAAATTTAGCTTTAAATATGCTTTTTAAAAATAATTTAGGATAAAAATATGAAACACTTAATATTCGTTTTGGCTCTTTTAGTAACTCAAACTTTCGCAGTTGATGGTTTCCCTGATGATCCAATGATAGAGGCATATAAAGATGATACTAAACCATCTAACAATAAAAGTGAAGATACAGTTTTAAAAGTAAACTCATCTATGAACATAACAGTTACAGGTCAAGGAATCGCTCCAGCTTTTGCTAGATCTCCAGCTCAATCGTATGTATTAGCAAAGCGTGCTGCTATGGGTGATGCTTATAGAATCATAGCTGAGAGAATCAAAGGTGTAAAAGTTGAAGGTAAAGATACTATCAAAAATATGGCATTAAAAAGTTCAGTTGTAAATATGAGAGTATCTGCTATGATAAAAAATGCGACAGTTGTTGAAACAACATTTAAAGATGGTCTTTGTGAAGTTGAGATGGAGATAAAAATATTTTACGATAATTTTAAATAAAATGGCATAGTTTATGCTTACTAACTAAAAAACCTATAAAGGGTGTAGTTAGGGGTATAAAATGATTTCACTAGATATAAACCAAACAAGTACATCTTCACCCTCAAAAACTAAATCATCAGACTCAAAAACAGATACAAAACTATCTTTTTCTGATCTTTTAAAAGGTTATGGTAAAGATGATAATATGATAGGTGATGATGTTTTATCTACAAAAGATACTAAAATATCTAAAGATGTTGAGTTAGTGGAACAAAATATCAAAAATGAACTACCAACCGAAGAAACATCAAAAAATTTATCATCTAAAGATAATCTTCTAACACTACTAAAAAATGTAACTACAACTAATGAACCAAATATAGAGTTAATAGATAAATCAGAATCAAATCTTAAACAAACTACTCAAACATCTAAAACCGATATAAAAATGTTAGTATCTGATGCTAAAGAGTATCTAAAAAATCAAATTGTTCAAACTGATGGGTATAAAAAAGCTGAAGTGAAAGAGCTACCTAAGACATTAAAAGGTTTAGTTGATTTAGCTGAGAAGTATGATGTAAATGTCTCTAAAATAACGATAGAGGATGTAAAATCATCAAAAAAAGAGAGTATCCCAACCAGTACAAAATCAAGTATAGATTTAGTAAAGCCACAAGATACTACAACTAGATTATCAACACTTGAGCTTATCTCTCGTGATAAACCAATCAATAAAGATCAACCCAAAACTATAAATTCACTAGAAGATATGTTAAAGATACCTACAAAGAGTAGTAGTGAAAAGATTGAAGATAGTGGGGTAAAAAAAGAGATTAAACAACCAAAAGCTGATTCTTTACCAAAGAGGGATGTTGAGGTGAAACCAGAGATGTCAATAAAACAACCTCAAAATAAAATAAACAACACAAAACTAGTAGATAATAATAAAACAAAGACAACAAAAGAGATTAATCAACCACAACAAGATAATATTAAAAAAGATTCAAATGTTGAGATAAAGTTAAAAAGTGAACTAAAACAACCACAGATGGATGATAAAAAAGTTATAGATAATAAAAGTGTGGATGTATCAAAAGAGTTTGAACAAGCTAAACAACCATATAAAAAAGATGATATAAAATTAGTAAATAATAATAAAACAAAGACAACAAAAGAGATTAATCAACCACAACAAGATAATATTAAAAAAGATTCAAATGTTGAGATAAAGTTAAAAAGTGAACTAAAACAACCACAGATGGATGATAAAAAAGTTATAGATAATAAAAGTGTGGATGTATCAAAAGAGTTTGAACAAGCTAAACAACCATATAAAAAAGATGATATAAAATTAGTAGATAATCATAAAATTGAGACTAAACAAGATTCAAAGGTTAAGATAAAATCACAAAAAATAGAAAAACAAGTAGAGAGTGAAGCGGATGATAAAAAGGTAGTAGATACTAAGAGTATAGAGGTAAAAGATGATATAAAAATCATAAAGGATACTACTAAAAAAGATTCAAAAATTGAGATAAAATCAGAGAATCTTATGAAACAACAAGTTGAGAATCCAAAAGAGATGGGTCTTAATGATAAAACTCAAAAGGTTAAAACAACACAAACATTAGAATCTTTACTTCGTGGAGATTCTAAGGTGGTTACAAACTCCACTATTGTAAACACAAATATATCATCTTCAACGGCAAACCTTGTAACTCCACCACAATCTGATCTAACCAAAGGTTTAGAATCTCTTTTACAAACAGATAAAACAGATGATACGCAACTATCTAAATTGGATGGTTTATCAACTAACAAAGCAGATAGTTTTGAGGTTAAAGTCAATGAATCTAAACAGATGATAAGATATTTATCATCTGATGTAAAAACAGCTATTGATGATTATAAATCTCCATTTACTAGAATTAAACTTCAACTTAACCCTCAAAAACTTGGTGATGTAGAGGTTACAATGGTTCAAAGAGGTAGCGATTTACATGTAAGTATAGGTTCAAATTCAGCTGCTATAAACACTTTAGCTATGAATATAAATGAATTAAGAGTTCAATTAAGTAATAGTGGAATAAATAATGCTACATTAAATTTTAACAACACTACACAAAATGGTGATACAGGTTCTGGTGGGCAAAGTGGAAATAATCAACATGAGCAACAAAGAGCTCATAAAGAGTATAACTATTTTGATAATCAAAAAGAATCTAATGAAGAGATAGTAAGCTCTTTAGAGATAGTTGTTCCAAACTACGCATAAAAAAGGATAGATTATGGCAATTAATTCAGTAGGTCAAGATATATCAACTTATGGTGAGTATTCAACACCAGAGGTTGTAGAAGATAAATCGGTATTGGGTAAAGATGATTTTATGACACTTCTTTTAGTGGAGCTTCAAAATCAAGATCCAACAGAGCCAACAGATACAGAAGCTATCCTTACACAAACATCAGAGTTAGCTACTTTAGAATCTGCTGAAAACACAAATAAAGCATTAGAGGATCTATCAAATACTCTTGCTATGGGTGATCAGTTTTCTTCGATAGCTGCTATTGGTAAAACAGCAGATTTAGGTAGTGATGCTATCTCTTATGAGGAGGGTGGTGTAAGCTCTTTTGAGGTTTATTTTCCAGAAGATATAGATAGTGGAACACTAAATATTACAGATATGCAAGATAATCTTGTAGCTACAATCGATGTAGAATCAAACCCATCTGGTGTTTATCAGTTTGATTGGGATGGTTCAGATGTTAGTGGTGGTTTTGCTGAGAGTGGGCTTTATAAAGTAAGTGCTGATTATAGAGATCCTGATGGAAATAGCCTAACAACTAAACTTGGTTCTTATCCAGTTGAATCTATAAAATTTGATGCTGGGGAGACTCTTGTAAAAGTTGGTTCAAACTATGTTCCTATGGATAGCATTAAAGAGATATACTAAGGATTAGTTATGTTACAAGCATATTATACAGGGTTATCGGGTCTTCAAACTAGTGGGACAGCGATAGATGCGATATCTGATAATATTGCCAATGTAAGCACTGTTGGCTATCGTGGATATAATGTTGAGTTTTCATCTATCTATGAGGATGTTGTAACAACATCTGGAGATCAAAGTGATATCCAAAATAGTGTTGGTATAGGTTCTCAAGTACAGGTAACATCTATGTTAACAGGTAGTGGTTCTATTGTCCAAACAGATAACAACACAGATATGGCGATAGATGGTGATGGTTGGTTTGGTGTTTCAGGTAATAACTCTACATATTATACTCGTGCTGGTGATTTTACTTTTGATATGAATAGTGACCTTGTTACCAATGATGGTTATCATGTTATGGGAACACTTGGCAATAATATAGAAGATGGTGTTTTAACTAAAAATATAGATACGATACCTTTAGGTGATATCTCCACGCAAGAACCGTTAAATTTTCCAAAAACACTGACTTATCCCGCTGATGCTACCTCTAAAGTTGATTTTTTTGGTAATATAGGTTTTGGTGAAGAGGATGTGGTTATGAGTTCAGGAGTGATAGATTCTGAGGGAAATAGAAATATTTTAGAGCTTAAATATAGCCTAGCTGAGACACAAACACCACCTGGAACACAGTGGGATGTTACAGCAACCACAACCTCTTTAGATGGAGAAACTATTTATGATACGCAATCTGGGAGTTTATCTTTTGATGAGCGGGGTGCTTTAGTATCTAATTCCCTAACTACCATAGATAATAATGGATCACCAATAGATATAAATCTTGGTGATGGTTTTAATGGTATAGTCTCTATAAATAACACAGCATTAACATCATCTAGTTCAGCTGATGGTAATATTGGTGGTGAGCTAGTTGGTTACCAGATAAACGAGAACTCTGAAGTTGTGGCAACTTTTACTAATGGTAAACAGAGTAGTGTTGGTAAAGTAGCTGTTTATCACTTTCAAAACAATCAGGGTTTAGAGAGGATTAGTAATAGTAACTTTAGTGTAAGTTCAAATAGTGGTGACCCTATATTTTATCAAGATGCTGATGGTAATAATGTTGTTGGTGCTAATATAAACAATTTTCAATTAGAAAATTCAAATGTTGATATGACAGTATCTCTAACAGATCTTATAATCTACCAAAGATCTTATGATGCTAACTCAAAATCGATAACCACAGCAGATGAGATGATACAAAAAGCTTTAGATATGGATGGTTGATTTTAGTAACATTGGAACAATAAATGCTTATTCTATATAATATATAGATAAAGGATTTAAAATGTTAAAGTCATTATATTCTGGTATCTCTGGGTTACAATCTCATCAAGTAGCTATGGACATTGAGTCGAACAATATCGCTAATGTAAACACTACGGGTTTTAAATACTCAAGAGCCAATTTTTCAGATATGTTAGCACAAACTAAATCGATAGCAACTGCTCCACAAGGGGATTTAGGTGGTAAAAATGCTGTTCAAGTTGGTTTAGGTTCTAGTGTAACATCAACAACTACAATGTTCTCACAAGGCTCAATTCAAACAACAGATAAAAATACAGATGTTGCTATACAGGGTGATGGTTTCTTTATCTCCTCGCCAGATGGTGGTAACACATATAAATACTCAAGAGCTGGTGACTTTAAATTTGATGCTGCTGGTAACTTTGTAGATAATAATGGTTATACTATTCAGGGTTGGGTACAAGATAAAGAGACAGGTGTTGTTGATACAACTGCTCCAATCACAGATATAACGATAGATCCAGGTTTAACTACACCGGCTGCCCCAACAACGGAGATAGTTCTAAAAGCGAATCTAAATTCAGGTTCTAATCTTGTTAGTTATTCACCAGCTTATGCTGTTCCTAGTGGAGATCCTGCTGCTGATCCTGCTCTTCAAGCTGTTGATGCTGATGGTTATCCAGTAGCTTCTGGTGACCTTGGTGCTATGTTTAATGCTGAGGGTGAGGGTTTGTCTCTTCAAAAAGATCAAGGTGTTTGGGTTTCATTTTTAAGTTCTGAGAAAACAGATGGTGGTGATGTAGCTGATGGTGATGCTGAACTTGATATAACATTTACATTAGATGATGGTACAACAAAAAGAATCACAACAACTGGTGGTGATGCTGATAATAGTTCATCTGATAATGGTCTGAGATATGCTTCAGCTATCAATGCTCAAACATCTATCACTGGTATCTCAGCTTCTTATGATAGTGATAATAATAAGATAAACTTGACAAATACTAATGGTACAGCTTCCCAATCACACAATATCAATATAGCAGATGGTGGAGCAAATAGTGGTTTAGATCAAGGTGTTCAAACTGTTACTACTGCTTATAAATATCAGTATGATCCAGCTGGTTCTAGTGCTGCTGCTAATGAGAATAAAACATTTAAAACAGTTGCTGATCTTCGTGAAGCTCTTGAAACACAAGCTAATGCTCTTGATGTAGATGGCGATGGAAATATAAATGAGAGTAATGTTGAGGTTAGTGTAAATGATCAAGGTAAGATAGAGATCTCAAACCCAGGTGGTGGTGATGATTCTTACGATATGAACATTAAAGTAACAGCCATTACAGAAGCTGGTGTAACTGAAAATGTTCGTTTTACAGATAGTATGGAGGCTTTAAACACTGCTCTTCCTATTGGTAGTTCAAAAGCATATTCTCAAAGTTTTAATGCTGCTACACACTCTAGTTCAATAGATGTTTTTGATTCATTAGGATCTAAACATACTGTAAAAATGGATTATAGAAAAACAGCTGTTGATAATGAGGTTGGAAGCACTTGGGATATGAAGATAAGTGTACCAGAACCAGGGACTATCGATACAGTAGAGCCTTTGAATGCTAAATCTGGTTCTGTTCATTTTAATAATGATGGTTCAGTAGCTAGTTACTCACCACCAAATATATCTTTTTCAGCTAATAATGGTTCAGCTTCAAACCAACAGATAAACTTAAATCTTGGTACATCTGGTGGATTTAATGGTATGACAAGTTTTGATAGTGATTCTGCTACATCTGGTATATCACAAGATGGTTTTACAGGTGGTGATCTAATCGATATTAGAATCGATCAAACTGGTACTATTGTTGGATCATTCTCAAATGGACACTCTTTTGGTTTAGCACAAATATCTTTAGCTAAGTTTACAAATAATGAGGGTTTATCAACTGAGGGTGGAAATGTTTTTGTTCAAACTGCCAACTCTGGAGATCCAGTTATCGGTACAGCATCAACATCTGGTCGTGGTTTTATACAATCATCATCACTTGAAACATCAAATGCCGATCTCTCCCGTTCATTGACGGAGCTTATTATTATACAAAGGGGTTACCAAGCAAATGGTAAAGTTATCACAACCTCAGATACACTACTTGAAACACTTATCGGATTGAAACGATAAATTAGGGTTTAAGTAGGGGTGACTTGTCACCCAAGTATCTTTTGTCTAAAATAACTATCTCACACTCTAACCAAATATCAAATCTATCATAAACTTTTTTTTGAGCTGTTTGAATTAGATATATAGCATCTTCAAACTTACCATTATCAACATTTACTAAAAAATTGGCATGTATAGAACTAAACTCCATCCCACCAACTCTTTTACCCTTTAATCCAACAGATTCTATAAGTCGTCCAGCATAATCACCAATAGGATTTTTAAAACAACTTCCAGCACTAGGGTTATGTGGTTGGTTTGATCGCATCTTTTTAAATAGTTCAACTCTACCTTTATCAAAGCCATACTCTAAACTAAAAGATGCTTCAAGTATAGGGGTTGATATATTTGTGAATCTATAACCAAACTCTATATCATCTTTCTGTTTTACACCATCACAAGTTTTTATAGCTATGAGGTTATTAAATATCTCATACTCTTTAACTCCAGCATTCATAAAAACTAGCCCACCTAAAGTACCAGGAAGATGTGATAAAAATTCAAAATTTGTAATATCATTTTTTTTACAAAATGAGGCTATCTTTCCAGATGGTGTAGCACCACCAATTTTGAGTTGATTGTTTTCTATCTTGATATAATCATATTTTTTATCAAGTATGATAAGTGGTGGTGGTTGTGTTCCTAAAAGAATGTTGTTACAAGAGCCTATAAGATAAGAATCTTGTGAAAAATCACTACACTCTTTTAGTAGTGTTACATCTAAAGTATCTCCAATCTTTATAGATGAGAATTTTGAGAAATTTATCTGTTTATAATTCATCTATTTTACAAAAGTTGGGATAAGATTGAAGATATTTGTTGAAAAATCAACCATAGAGTTTAACATCCAAGGCATAGTTAAAATTATGACAATAACTATACCTAATATTTTAGGTATGAAAGAAAGTGTTTGTTCACTGATTTGAGTTGTAGCTTGAAAGATACTTACAGCTAAACCTAAAAACATACCAGTAAGTAATGATGGCAGTGCCATAAGTAGAGCTATCTTAAATGTTTCAATACCTAAACCAATCAGCTTCTCTTCCATATACTATGAGTGCCTAATCTCTGTATATTCAGTTGGAATCAAGTAATCTTCAACTTTTACAGGCATATCGTAAAAACCATGTTTATAACCTAGCTCAAAAAGTTTATCTATCGCTTTGTATTGAACTTCACTTAAAGTTATAGATTCATCATTAGCATATAGTTCAAGATATTTATCAAGTGTTGGAGCATCGATTCTTACTAAGTCTCTCTCAATCAGCATTTTAGATAATCTATCTTTATGATCTCTAGCTACTTTTACAGCTTTTGTGAGTGTTGCTTCATACTCAATAGCTTTGGTTAATGGGAGTGAACGACGAATCGCCATACCACCAAGAGGTAGTGGTAGGTCATCACCAGCTAACTCTTGCCAAATATCCCACATCTCCCTCTCAACTTCAAGTTCAGAGTTATATGTAAGAATCGATTCATGAATCAACACACCAGCATGAACAGTTCCATCAAGTACAGCTTGTTCAATCTCTAAAAAGTTCATATAAACGATTCTAGCATCAGGGTAGGCTATGCGAAAAAGCATCGCATTTGTAGTATGTTTACCACTAAGTGCGACTTTGAAATTTCGTTTTAGTTTTTCACCTTTTCTTTTGATAAGTTTAGGTCCATAACCCTCACCAAAACTTACAGCAGTTCTAAGTGGAGCATACTCATCTTTTATATGTGGATATAGTGCGAAACTGATAGCAACTATGTCGTAAACACCGTTAAGTGTGTCTTCATTAAGAGTTTGAATATCTTTAGCAATGTTATCAAACTGAGTGTTTTTCATATCTACCCAACCAAACTTTATGGCATAGTACATAAAAATATCATCAGCGTCCGGGGAGTGAGCAATTAAAGTTTTTTTCATAAAGAAGATTTTAGCCAAAAAGGGATAAAATTCCACTAAATAAAAAATATGACAATTTGCCATATTTTAAAAAAAAGTATCAAAATTACTATATACTTACTCAAAATTTAATATAAGTGAGCCAAAGATGGACGCAAATAAACAAAAATCATTAGACTTAGCGATGAAGCAGATAGATAAAACATTTGGTAAAGGTGCGTTGATGCGTCTTGGTGATAAAAATATTGAACCGATTCAATCTATCAGTACAGGTTCCCTTGGACTTGACTTAGCACTTGGTATAGGTGGGATTCCACAAGGTCGTGTAATAGAGGTTTATGGACCAGAATCTTCTGGTAAAACAACATTAGCACTTCAAATAACAGCAGAGTGTCAAAAAAATGATGGTGTTTGTGCTTTTATAGATGCGGAACATGCTCTTGATGTTGTTTATGCTAAAAATTTAGGTGTTGATGTTGAGAATCTTTTAGTATCTCAACCAGATTATGGTGAACAAGCTCTTGATATTGTTGAGACTATCGCTCGTAGTGGTGCTGTTGATCTAATCGTAGTAGATTCTGTTGCTGCTTTAACTCCAAAAGTTGAGTTAGAGGGTGAGATGACAGATCAACAAGTTGGTGTTCAAGCTCGTTTAATGTCTAAAGCTCTTAGAAAACTTACTGCTGTTTTAAATAAGATGAACTGTACTGTAATCTTCATCAATCAACTTCGTATGAAAATTGGTATGATGGGTTATGGTTCACCTGAGACAACAACAGGTGGTAATGCTCTTAAATTTTATGCTTCTGTTCGTATAGATGTAAGAAGAATAGCATCTCTAAAACAGGGTGAATCTCAAATTGGTAACCGTGTTAAAGCTAAAGTTATTAAAAACAAAGTAGCACCACCATTCCGTCAAGCAGAGTTTGACATAATGTTTGGTGAGGGAATTTCCAAAGAGGGTGAACTTGTTGATTATGGTGTAAAATTAGATATTGTAGATAAAGCTGGAGCTTGGTTCTCTTATGAGGAGACAAAACTTGGTCAAGGTCGTGAAAATGTTAAACAAAAGTTTAAAGATGAGCCTGAATTAGCAAAAGAGATAGAGGAGAAGATCAAAGTAGCGATGGGTGTAAGTGATGTTATGGTTATGGATGTTGCTGAGATAGAGGATGCCGATAGTGCTGAATAGTTAAGATTTATATGATTCTTAACCATTTTTAGATAAAATACAACCAATTAATATACAAAGTATAAAGGTAAATATATGTTTATAGATAGTGTAAGTGCAATCGAAGTTATGGATTCTCGTGGTAATCCAACAGTTAAAGCAACAGTAGAGTTAAGTGATGGAACTATTGAGAGTGCTGTTGTACCATCTGGTGCTAGTACAGGTAAGAGAGAGGCTTTAGAGCTTCGTGATGGTGATGAGCGTTATATGGGTAAAGGTGTTTTAAAAGCAGTTTCTCATGTAAATAATGAGATCTCTGATGCTCTTATAGGTATGTCTCCATTTAATCAAGCTACTATTGATGCTACTATGAAAGAGATTGATGGTACTGAGAACTATGGTAACTTAGGAGCTAATGCTGTTTTAGGTGTTTCTATGGCTGTTGCTCGTGCTGCTGCTAAATCACTTGGTATGCCACTATACCGTTACTTAGGTGGTGCTAATGCTATGACTATACCTACACCAATGTTAAACATCATCAATGGTGGTTCTCATGCTGATAACTCTGTTGACTTTCAAGAGTATATGATTGTTCCAGTTGGTTTTGAAGATTTTGCTGAGGGTTTAAGAGCTTCTGCTGAAGTTTACCACAACTTAAAAGCTATCTTAAAAGCTAAAAAACACAACACTGCTTTAGGTGATGAGGGTGGTTTCGCTCCAGATTTATCTTCAAATGAAGAGCCTATCCAAATCATTATGGAAGCGATAGAAAAAGCTGGATATAAAGCTGGTGAGCAAATCGCTATCGCTTTAGATGTAGCAGCTAGTGAGATTGTAACTGATGGTGGTTATAGATTAGAATCTGAAAGCCGTACTGTTACATCTGCTGAATTAGTTGATTATTATGCTGACTTATGTGCTAAATACCCTATCGTTTCTATCGAAGATGGTTTAAGTGAAGATGATTGGGATGGTTTCAAACTTATGACTGAAAAACTTGGTGATAAGATTCAAATCGTTGGTGATGACCTTTTTGTTACAAATGTAAACATTTTAAATGAGGGAATCAACAAAGGTATCGCTAACTCTATTTTAATTAAACCAAACCAAATTGGTTCTGTAAGTGAAACTATGCTTACTGTTCGTCTTGCTCAAAGAAATGGTTATACTTGTGTAATGAGTCACCGTTCTGGTGAGAGTGAAGATGCTTTCATCGCTGATTTTGCCGTAGCACTTAACTGTGGTCAAATCAAAACTGGTTCAACTGCTCGTGGTGAGAGAACAGCAAAATACAACCGTCTTTTAGAGATTGAAAATGAAGTTGTATATGGTGAGTATTTAGGATCACGCATATTTAACTAATCGTAGTATGATTAAAGAGGAGCTTTATGAAGAGATAGACGATACTCAGAGTTTTACTCAAAGGTATTTAGGTTTATCTCTTTTAAAGTTCTTCGCTCTTTTAGCTATTGTAGTTTCATTTGGGTTATATGTTGGTGTTTTACTTTATGGAACAAACTCAGTTGAAGTTCTTTCTGGACTACAAGATTATGAGAGTTACTTAGAGGGCGAGATAGTTCATCTAAAAAATGAAAATGCTGAACTTCAAAGAGAATACTTTGAACTAAAAGAGATATCTGCTCAATAATCTTAATTATAAGGTGTCGTGTTGATTAAATTTTTATCTATTTTATTTTTTTTAGTAACAGTTGTTGATGCTAGAGAAAACCCTTTTTTCCCTGCTGCTGGTGAGATGGATATACCAGTCACTACAAACATAACTACTAAGATACCAGCTTTAAAAAGAGCAACACTTACACTCCCTTCACAAGCAAGAGTTATACAAAAAGTTACAGTTGAGTATGAGAATCTTGATGGTACAGTAGATAAAGAGAGTATCTCTTTAAATAACTCCATAGATTGGCATCTCCCTATATTTATATCTCAAAGCTATACTCCAACTGTACAAAAAGAGATAAAAAAAGAGAATAAAAAAAGTTTCAAACTGTTGGCTTCTATAAGATATGCTAAGTTTTATAGTTTAGGTGAAACATTAAAGATAGTAACAAAAGATAAAATATTAAGAGATTTTTTACTAGTTCAACCACATAGAATAGTTATAGATTTTGATAGAGATACAAGTTTAAAAAGTTTAGTTAAGAAGTTTAAAAACAATGTTTTTTCAAAGATTAGAATCGCTAATCATGATGGTTATTATAGAGTTGTGATAGAGCTTGATGGTTATTATAGATATAAAAAGAAGAAGTTATCTAATGGCTATATGTTTAGAATAAGATAGTTAGATGGAGTTTACATTTTTACTATTTATGATACTTGGTTTAGATATTCAAACTATCAATGTTGAGGATAGTTTTGTAAAAAGTTCCCATAAAAAAAAGTATGTGTCTAATAAAAAAAAGAATTTCTATAAACTTTTTGTTCCCGCTATAAAGAATGTTCATAATGAGTTGTTGTTAAAATATCAGCAGATAGCTAAAGATATAAATGAATCTATAAATATACAAGAGATAAATAGATTAAAAAAAGAGTATAAAGTTAAGACAGATGGTGAGTTGTTGATGGCTTTAAAACCACATCCAAAAAGTATAACATTAGCACAAGCTGCTATGGAGAGTGGATGGGCAACCTCTAGGTTTTTTTTAGAAGCAAATAATGTTTTTGGTATGTGGTGTTCAAACGATACTCAACCAAGAATCCCTGCTGAACAAAAGAGAGCGGGTGATACAACGATTTGGCTTAGAAAATTTGATACAGTAGAGGATAGTATAAGAGCATACTATAAACTTTTATCTACTGCGAAAGCATATAAAGAGTTTAGGGAATTAAATATGAAAACTGATAACCCTTATGAGTTAGTAAAGAAGTTAGATAAATACTCTGAGCTTGGTAAAGAGTATGGAGTAGCTTTGGCAAAAGTTATAAAATACAATAACTTGACTAAGTATGATAAATAATTTTTCTTATTAAGGTATAATTACCACTATGTATAAGTTAGAAGAATATTTAGACTCTCACGAAACAAGTGAGATACACCCCTCCGATATAGCAAAGATTTTAAAAGAGTTAGATGACAAAGAGTTCTCTAATGCTTTAAAACTTGTTCCAAAAGATCTACTTGGTGATGTTGCTTTAGCACTTCCAGATAGATATTTTGATGATGTTGTTGAAAATCTTAGTGTTGATGAACTCTCGCACGCTGTAACTGAATTAGAATCTGATGATCAAGTAGATTTTATGCAAGGTTTAGAGGAGCTAGATGAGAATATCGCTTCTGAGGTTTTTGATTCGTTAGATGATGATGATAAACAAGAGATAACTAAATTACAAGAGTATGAAGAAACAGAAGCTGGGGCATATATGCAGCTTGAAGTTTTTACAGCTTCTAAAAATGAGATAGTTCAAGATGTTATCAAAAGATTCGCAAAGCTTAGAAAAGCTAATGAACTTGAAAATGTTCAAAATCTTTTCATAACAACAGATGATAATAAACTTATATATACAGTTGGTTTAGATGATCTACTTATATTTGATTTTTCTAAAACACTCATAGAAAATATTCAAGAGAGTGAAGATAGTTTTGAACCAAAAACTGCTCAAGATAGAGAAGATATAAAAGATGTTGTTCACTATTTTGAGGAGTATGATCTCTCTGTTATGCCGATAGTAAATGCCTATGGTGTTTTACTAGGTCGTATCACATCAGATGATATATATGATATTATAAATGAACATGCTACTGAGCAGATGTATAATTTAGCTGGTGTTGATGATGATGCTGAAGAGGATGATGAGATAGTAAAGGCTGCTCAAAAAAGGGCAACTTGGTTAGGTTTAAACCTTTTTACAGCTATTGCTGCTTCACTTGTGATTGGGATTTTTGCTGATACTTTAGAGAGTATCGTTGCCTTAGCTATTTTGATGCCGATAGTAGCATCTATGGGTGGTAATGCTGGAACTCAAAGTTTAACAGTTGTTGTAAGGCAATTAGCTTTAGGTGATATATCTAAGGGTGATGCTATGAGGATTATCAAAAAAGAGGTTATTATTTCATTAGGAAATGGTATCTTATTTGCTATAATTATGGGGATAATAGCCTATTTATGGTTTGATATAGACCTGCTAGGTGTAGTTATAGCTTTAAGTATGGTTATCAATCTCTTAATGGCTGGTTTCTTTGGTGCTGCTATACCACTGTTTTTGAAAAAGTTGGAGATAGATCCAGCTATTGGGAGTACAGTTATCTTAACAACTGTTACAGATGTTGTTGGTTTTTTTAGCTTTTTAGGGCTAGCAACATATATTTTACTTTAAGGATTTTGTAAAACTTGGACTTATTAATACTATTTTTTGTACTTTCAGTTGGAGTATCTTTTGTATGCTCTGTGTTGGAATCTGTACTTTTATCTGTTAACATATCTTATGTTGCTGTTTTAGAAAAAGAGAAACCAAAAGTTGGAAAACTACTTCGTCATCACAAAGAAAATATAAATAAATCGATAGCATCTATACTTATATTAAACACAATAGCAAATACACTCGGAGCAGCAGCAGTTGGTGCTCAAGCGTCAGCTGTATTTGGTAATGATGCTGTTGTTGTAGTTTCTATTGTTTTAACTTTTGCTATTTTATTTTTTAGTGAGATTATCCCTAAAACGATAGGGGCTATCCATTGGAAAGCTTTAGCACCTATTGCTGCTCATATTATTAGAATCTTTATATGGTTGACTTACCCTATTATTTTATCAACACTTTTTGTAACAAACCGTATATCAAGTGGTAAAGATGATACCCATACCCTTACAAAAGAGGAGCTTTTAGAATCTATGCTTCTTGGTGAAGATGAGGGTATTATCGACGAGAAAGAATCTGATGTTATTGAAAATATTTTAAATCTTAACAATGTAAAGGTTGGTGAGGTTTTAACACCTAGAAGTGTTGTTTTTGCTTTAGATGAAAATATGACAATTAAAGAGATTGTTGAGACACAAAATGATATTTTTAACTTCTCTCGTATCCCTGTTTATCATGGTTCAATAGAGGATGTTACAGGTATAGTTTTAACTAAAAAAATATTTCAACAAGCATTAGAGGATGATAGTGTAAGTGTTGGTTCTATAAAAAAAGAGATATTTTCTATAAATGAAAATATACCTGTTTCAAAAGCACTTGATCTATTTATATCTAAAAAAGATCATATGTTTTTAGTTATGGATAACTATGATCAAACAGAGGGAATCTTAACATTAGAGGATTGTGTAGAGACAATTTTAGGTGTTGAGATCATGGATGAGAGTGATGCGACTGAAGATATGAGAGAGTTAGCAAAACTTAAGATGAAGCAAAAAAGGAAATCGCAAGCATCTTAAATTTAGTATGAAGGAGGTTATACTTAACCTAATACCTCATTCATATCTATATCACCACCAACCTCTTCAGCTAGTTGATCCATAAGCATAAAAAGTTTATTTGAGTGTTCTTCAGCATCTTTAAACTTTTTCATAATCTCATCTTTAGATTTATTTTTACCCATACATCCACCACTTAAGGCACAATCTAAGTTTTCATTTATAAGTGTATGAAACTGTTCATGGTGTAGCTCCATCTTTTTAAATGTAGCATTGCTTCCAAAAAGCTTCTGCCCTTTTGAGTAGTACCAAATACCAAATCCACAATGTTTATAATCTTTTTTAAGCTCATCAGTTACTGTGCCATTTACCACAGATGAGTAAGCGTTTGATTTGAAAAGTATGTGGTGTATCTTATAGTTAGATAAAAATAGAGCAAAACTACTTTGATTTGACTGTTGAGATGTTGATTTCATATCAGAAGTTAGAGTTCCCATAGTTTCTGAGAAGTTGTTCATTGTATCACTAGCACTATTTGCTATATTACTCATATGTGATGAGTTTTCAGATATGGCACTTGATTGTTGTTGTAGATTTTGGATAGTGATACTTATCTCACCAGTAGCTTTAGCAGTTCTCTCAGCTAGTTTTCTAACTTCATCAGCAACAACAGCAAAACCACGACCATGCTCACCAGCACGAGCAGCTTCAATAGCAGCATTTAATGCTAGTAGATTTGTTTGATCAGCGATATCTTTGATAAGATTTACAACAGTTGTGATCTCATTAACATTTGTATCCATTTGACCTATCGCATCAACAGTATCTATAACTAACTCATTTAAGCTAGAGATTTCAGATGTTGTAGCCTCAACAGCACTATATGTTTCTTGAGCAGATTCTGATGCTTTTGATGTTAATTTTGTTACTTTAGCAAACGATTCTTCTGTTTTGTTAATGTCGGTAGTTATCATATCAAGATTACCTTTCATACCACCATTAAACTCACTAAATGCTGTTGAGAGTTGACCCATAAGCTTATATCTCTCATTTGCTTTCATAGATGAAACAGCTTTTTGAATAGCATCTGCTGTATCTTTAAACTCACCATGAAGACCATTAGGAAACATACTTCTATACATATCACCATGACTTACCGCTTGTATAGTGTTTCTCGTTTCTCTAAGGATAACTTCCATTTGATCAAGAGAGTTATTTAGATCCCACGCAATCCCTTCAAGAGGTGTTTCATTTTTATGTAGAACAACCCTAGAGGCTAGTTTTCCATTTTTTATATCTTTTAATACGGCAGATATTTGCTTTTGTAGTTCTACTTCATTAGTTGAAGATTTTTTAAATTTAGTTAAAAAACTCATATTTTTGCCCCTTTTTGTAGATTTATAACTAGTTCTTCATAAGTAATCTTATTTTCTGCTAAGAAATCGTTTAGAAGTTTTCCAGAAGCTTCCATTCCACCCCTTTTTTCAGCATCAACAAGTAATTTATATATTGGGATGATAGTATCTATGGCAGATTGTGGTGGTTTTCTTCTAACAGATGTATAACTTATGATATTTCCACTAGAATCTAAATCAGCAGTTATATAGGCAAATACCCAGTAGTAACTACCATCTTTAGAGAGATTCTTAACAAAACCAAAAAACTCTTTTTTTGCTTTGATAAGATCCCAAAGAACTTTAAAAGCGATACGAGGCATATCTGGATGTCTTATAAGATTATGGTTCGCTCCAATTAGATCGTTAGCTTCATACCCAGCCATACTGGTAAAGATCTCATTACAGTAGATTATTGTACCCTTTGTATCTGTTTTTGATACTATGAAGTCATCATTACCGAGTGTTTTTTCTCTATTTGTAATGTTCTTTGTAGCATCTAATTTAGATAATTTTTTTACAGACATGATTAACCTTTATACTAGATATTATAAAATTATTTTAATTTTACTTTAATCATGCTGTAAAAATGTTGATTTTACTTAAATATCTTTAAATAGTTACATTTATGTTACATACCAGGGATTCTAGGTATTTTTCCAAGTTTAGAATAACGACAATAGCTACCCCAACCTTTTTTAAGCCAGTGACCAACTATCGGCATAGGAATCATAAATGCTCTTTTATCATCTCTATAAACAAATGAAGCACCATCGCCAGTATCCATCACACATAAGATGTTTAAGTGGTCGTTATAACCTTTAAAAGATAAAGTATCATTATCTTTTTGAGCAATATTATGAGCAACATTTCTAGCTTGAACTTCAGCGATATGTCCCTGTTTTGCTCTCCATTCATAACCCTCTAAAGCAGCAACATCACCTATCGCATATATGCGGTGATCTCTAGCACTATTTTCAATATCAAACTCAACCTCTGAGAAATCATCTGTTTTTATAAAACCAGCTTCATTTAGTGGCAGATCTGAATCTTTAATAACATCATGTCCATCACCAGCAGGGATAAACATAGTAAAATCAGAATCTAGTTTAGAATCATCTTCAAAGATGATCCCATCTTTCTCAAAAGATTTTATTTTTTTACCAAAATGTTGGTTGATATTTAACATACCAAAAAATTTATCCATCATTTTTAGAGCATTTGGACCCATTCTTTTACCAGGTTCAGCCATAGGTGCGAAGAAAGTTAACTCAAAATGTTCTCTAATCCCTTTTTTCTTTAAAAGGTTATGAACATTAAATAGCAGTTCAAACCCTGGACCACCACGAACAGCAGATGTATCGTTAGGGTTTCCACCAAAACCAAAACAGATTTTACCTCCACCTTTTTCAACCATCTCATCAACTTTATCACGAAGTAAAAGAGCTTGTTCTGGAGCTCCACATATAGATAATGTATTTTCTATACCTTGATGTTTCATTTTTGAAGCACCAATCGCTACAATTAAGTGATCATAATCATCTATCACTTTCCCACTCTTAAGTGTTACAGAAGCATCTTTAGCTGATATTTTCTCAACACCATCAACTATAAGTTTAAAACCATGAGCTTTTTGTAAAGCATTTAGATTTATACAAACATCACTAAACTCACTCTCACGAGTTGGAACCCAAATAGATGTTGGATATATGTAGAAGTAATCTCTATCACTAACTAATGTGATATCATAATTCCATTTTTTTAAAAAAATAGCAGCTTCAACACCAGCAAATCCACCACCAAGTATAAGCACTTGTTTACGATTTGACATAATTTTTCCTTTGATAAACATATAAATTTTATTAATAAGATATATTACACAACATAATATTAATTTTATGTTAAATAAATTACTTAAGTGTAGTAGATAATATAGTTAGATATAATTTCATAAATTATATTAGGGAGTTATAGATGAAAAAGATTATAACAACTTTTGCTGCTGGGGCTGTTTTAGCTTCAACATTAAGTGCTGATTTTGCTAGAGTTGAGGCTGGTGCTGGTTCATGGGTTCAAACACCATCAGGTGAGTTAGCAACAACGGCAAATTCAGATTTTTTAAGTTTAGATGGTGTATATAGAACTAGTGAGGATCAATCTGCTGAGATGTATGCTTGGATGCTTATTAAACATCCACTTCCATTTATCCCAAATCTTAGATTAGAGTATGTATCTTTAAGTGATAGTGGTGATTTTGATCGTTATATAGAGGGTCAATATGCTGGTAAGTCACCAACAACTATTGATATGAAACAGTTTGATATTATCCCTTATTATAACCTTTTAGATAACACTTTTTGGGTAACAGTTGATGTTGGTTTAGATATTAAAGTTATCCAAAGTGATATAGTTGTTGAAGCTATTGGTAATGAGACTGAAAATTCACTTTTTGATGGTGTTACAAATGCTATCAATAGTTTTATTCCAGCTTACGAATCTTCAGATACAACACCTATTCCTTTACTTTACCTAAGAGGAAGAGTTGAGATTCCAACTACTAATATTGGTGTAGAGAGTGATATTAAGTTTATTACAGATGGTGATAACACTATCTATGATTTAAGAGCGAAAGTTGATTATACTTTTGATATATCTCCTATTATTCAACCTGCTGTTGAAGTTGGTTATAGAGTTCAAAAATTTGATATAGATACAGAAGATACTTATGGTTCTTTAGAGTATGCTGGTTTATATGCTGGTGTGATGCTTAGGTTTTAAAAAAAGAGAGAGAAGTTATATAATTATAACTTCTCAAAATAGGAGATTGAACCATCTAGGGGAGTAAATGGCTCAATGAATAATTATCTAAATAGTTAAAAAGTTTTGATTAACTAACAGCAGCGATAGCAGCATCGTAGTTAGGCTCTTCAGTGATCTCTGGAACGATCTCTTTATAAGTAACAACACCCTCTTCATTTACTGCGAAGATTGCTCTACAAGTAACACCAGCTAAAACTGAACCACCAAGTAGTACGCCATAAGCATTAGCAAAATCTTTGTTTCTGAAATCTGAAGTAACAGTTAAGTTATTGATACCTTCAGCTGAACAGAATCTACCAGCAGCAAATGGTAAGTCTAAAGAAACGATAGTAGTAGTTACATCATTTAATGAAGCAGCTTTAGCATTGAAGTTACGAGTTTCAGTAGCACATACACCAGTATCTAAAGAAGGAACAACAATAATAAGTTGTTTTTTACCAGTAGCTCCACCAACTACTACATCACCAAGACCGTCTGAATTTACAACAGTAATCGCAGGTGCTTTATCTCCAACATTTACTTCAGTTCCTAATAATTCTACGTCTGTACCTTTAAATTTTGTAGTTGCCATATTTGACCCTTTATATTTTAATTTTTAACGCTTTATGCGTTTTGTTATTGGAAGTATATTTGAAATCGGATAAATATACTCTTATTTAGTCAAAAACTGTTTTTGACTAAGATTAATTTAAGACTAAAAGTAACTTCTTGGAGCTACATCTAACTTCTCTACTGAACTAAACATCTCTTTTTCATACATCTCAACAGCTACACGACCTATCATCGCAGCATTATCTGAACAATATTTTAATTCGCTCAAAAGTAGTTTAGCATTATGTGGTTTTAAAAGCTCCTCAATTTGTGAACGAAGATAAAGGTTAGCACTAGCACCACCAACAATAGCAAAAGTTTGTGGTTTAACAGTTTTAAAATACTTTTTTAGTTTCATAGTTAGATGTTTAGTCGCTATATGTTCAAACGAAGCAGCTATATCTTTATAATCACTCTCATCTGATTTCTCAACTGCTAATCTAACAGCATTTTTAAGCCCTGAGTAGCTAAAAGCTATGAGTGGTGATTGATGTAGTGGTACTGTGAAGTTAAATCTCTCTCTATCACCATCTTTTGCCAACTCTTGAATCAAAGGTCCACCTGGGTAACCTAACCCCATCATCTTAGCTACTTTATCAAAACTCTCACCAAAACTATCATCCATACTTTTTGCTACGGTCTCTATCTCAGTTAAACTTTTAACCTCCATAACTTGAGTATGTCCACCAGAAACAAGTAAAACAGTTAAAGGGAATATAGTCTCTTTTTCAATAAAAAGGGAGTAGATATGACCGATAAGATGGTTTACACCAATGATAGGTATATCTAAAGAAACAGCGATAGCTTTAGCCATAGTAACACCCTCAACAAGTGTAACAGCTAACCCTGGAGTTGAAGTAACAGCTACTGCTTTTAAATCTTTAAAGTAAGGCTCACACTGTTGTAAAATATGTGGAAGTGCTTCAGCATGAAGTCTAGCTGCTAACTCTGGAACAACTCCACCATAAACAGAGTGTTCTAACTCTTGACTTATTTTTTTATGAAACAGTAACTTTTTTGTTTTTATCTCTGTGATAGATATAGCACTATCATCACATGAACTCTCTATACTTAAAATCATAGTTATTTTTAAAAAGTGATTATTTAAACTGATGTAACCAATAAAAAGGATAAATGAGGGTTTAACCATCATTTATAAATCTTAAGATATTTACAATTAATGAAATAATTGCTATAATTACCTTAAGAATTTCAATGACCTTCTTCATTGAAACTCCTTTTGTTGATTTTGTGGTTCAGTAGGGTGTTCTCGCACCCTCCCACTACATCAGCTTAACTAATCACTCTTTTTCTCCTTATTTTAATTTTTCTCTTATCTCATAATCAAGTGCGAAAACATCATCAACACTTTTTGGTTCATCTCTAAACATCTCATAAGCTTTGAGTATAGTTTTACTTATATCCATAAATCCTATCTCTTTGTTTATAAACTTCTCGATAGCTACCTCATTTGCAGCATTTATAACTACACCACGATTTGGATTTTTTAAAATATCATCTTTAATCTCCCAAATAGGGTAACGATTCTTTTCAATCTCACGAAACTCTAAACTTCCAGCTTTGAGTAGATCTACATGACCTAGTATATTTTCATCCATCTTCTCATCAAGAGCAAAAGCGATAGGGAGTTGCATAGAGGCATTGGCAAAGTGTGCTGTTGTTGAACCATCTTTAAAATCTATCATAGCATGAATGAGTGATTTTGTTTCTATGATAGCATCATATTCACCCTCACCAAAAAGCCATCTAGCCTCTAGGAGTTCAAACATTTTGTTTACCATTGTTGCTGAATCTATGGTGATTTTTTGCCCCATCGACCAGTTTGGATGTTTTTGAGTATCTGCTAAAGTAGCATTTTTAAGTTTGTTAATATCCCAATCTCTAAATGCTCCACCACTAGCTGTGATTATCATCTTTGATATTGCTCTATCTTGAAGTAAGTACCAAAGTCCAAAATGTTCAGAATCTATGGGCTGAATCTTAGATATATCTATAAAATTACCACAAGCAACTAAAGATTCTTTGTTAGCTAGGGCTACTTTTTTACCACATTTTATAGCTTTTATAGTTGGAGCAAGACCTAAGAATCCTACAAGAGCATTTACAACTAAATCACTCTTAGAATCTTCTATAACTTTAAGTATAGAATCTTCTCCAAAAAAGACATTGTTATGATTCACTTTTAAAACATCATCTTTTGAAGCCACAACAACAATTTTTGGGGAGTGTGTAAGAATCTGTTTATTTAAAAGATTTATATTCTTACCAGCAACTAAAACTTCAACTTCAAGATTGAATCTTTTAACAATCTCAAGAGTATTTACACCGATAGAACCTGTTGAGCCTAAAAGTATCAAACTAGCCC
>CAYLNF010000004.1:0-38329 GCA_964385165.1 uncultured Sulfurimonas sp. | reverse complement strand
ATGGAATCTATGCTTGGTTGGAAAGAGTATGAGATGGAAGTTATCCGTGATAAAAAAGATAACTGTATCATCATCTGTGCTATTGAAAACTTTGATCCTATGGGTGTTCATACTGGGGATTCTATAACAGTAGCTCCAGCTTTAACTCTTACAGATAAAGAGTATCAAAGAATGAGAGATGCCTCTTTTGCGATTCTTAGAGAGATTGGTGTTGATACTGGTGGATCTAATGTTCAATTCTCAATCTGCCCTAAAACAGGTAGAATGATAGTTATTGAGATGAATCCTCGTGTTTCTCGCTCATCTGCTTTAGCTTCTAAAGCTACTGGTTACCCTATTGCTAAAGTTGCTACACTTTTAGCTGTTGGTTTTACTCTTGATGAGATCACAAATGATATTACAGGAACACCTGCTTCATTTGAACCTGTAACAGATTATGTTATCACTAAGATTCCCCGTTTTACATTTGAAAAATTCCCAGAGGCTCAAAGTACACTAAGTACAAGTATGAAGTCTGTTGGTGAAGTTATGGGGATTGGTCGTACATTTAAAGAATCTATGCAAAAAGCATTATGCTCTTTAGAGACTGGCCTTTGTGGATTTGATGAGATTGAAGCTGATGATGAGTTTATAAAACATGAGATTCGTCGCCCTAATGCTGATAGAATGTTATATGTAGCTGAGGGATTCCGTCGTGGTATGAGTATAGAAGAGATGTTTGATACTTGTGCTATCGATCATTGGTTCCTATATCAACTACAAGAGTTGATAGAATCTGAAAAAGCTATAACTGATAAAGTTTTAACTGATGAAAAACTTATGAGAAGTTTAAAAGTTGATGGTTTTTCAGATAAAAGAATCTCTCAACTAATCGCTAAAAACTCTAATCATATAGTTAGTGAAAATGATGTTTATAAAGCTAGAAAAGATATAGGTGTATCTTTAGAGTTTAATGAAGTAGATACTTGTTCTGCTGAGTTTGAAGCTTTAACACCATACCTTTACTCAACTACAAACATCACAAAACTACCAAATGTAAAAAATCGTGTAAGTGATAAGAAAAAAGTTCTTATTTTAGGTGGTGGACCAAACAGAATCGGTCAAGGGATTGAGTTTGATTATTGTTGTGTTCATGCTGCCTTTGCTTTAAAAGAGATGGATATTGAGACGATTATGGTTAACTGTAACCCTGAAACTGTTTCAACTGACTACGATACTTCTGATGTTTTATATTTTGAGCCTATCGATTTTGAACATGTTAGAGAGATTATAGAAAATGAAGATCCTGATGGAATTATTGTTCACTTTGGTGGTCAAACTCCACTAAAACTTGCTGATTCTTTAACTAAAATCGGTGCTAAAATCTCTGGAACACCATCTGCTGTTATCGATTTAGCAGAAGATAGAGAACAGTTCTCTGATTTTGTTATCAAAAATGGTCTTAAACAACCTGAAAATGGTCTTGCTCGTAAGAAAGAGGAAGCTCCTGAGATCGCTGAAAAACTTGGTTTCCCTGTTCTTGTTCGTCCATCTTTTGTTCTTGGTGGTCGTGGTATGAAGATAGTTTACTCTCAAGAGGAGTTAGCTGAGTATATGGAACTTGCTATATCTGTTTCAAATGAAGCACCAGTTTTAATAGATAAGTTTTTAGATCAAGCGATTGAGCTTGATGTTGATGCTATTTGTGATGGTAGTGATGTTTATATCGGTTCAGTTATGCAACATATCGAAGAGGCTGGGATTCACTCAGGGGATTCTGCTTGTTCACTTCCACCTGTAAATTTACCTGCTGAGATTATAAAGAAAGTTGAAGCTCAAACAAAAACTATCGCTCTAGGTTTAGGTGTTGTTGGTCTTATGAATGTTCAGTATGCTATATACCAAAATGAGATCTACCTAATCGAAGTTAACCCTCGTGCTTCTCGTACTGTTCCATTTGTTTCAAAAGCTACTGGTATGCCACTAGCAAAAGTTGCTACTCGTGTTATGTTAGGTGAGACTTTAAGAAGTTCATTAGAATATTATGACAAATACAACATTGTAACAGAGGAAAATGGTTTATTAAAACCACAACTTAAAGGTCATGTTTCTGTTAAAGAGGCAGTTTTCCCTTTCCATAAACTTTATGGTGCTGATTTAGTTTTAAGCCCTGAAATGAAATCTACTGGTGAAGTTATGGGAATCAGTTCAAACTTTGGAATCTCTTTTGCCAAAGCTCAAATCTCTGCTGGAAATAAGATTCCAACAGAGGGGACTTGTTTCTTATCGTTTGTAGATTCTGATAAAAAATATGCTTCAGAGATTGCTAGTGGATTAGTTAGACATGGTTTTAAACTTGTGGCTACTAAAGGTACACAATCTATCTTAGAGGGAGCTGGAATCCCTTGTGAAGTGGTTCTTAAAATATCTGAAGGTCGTCCAAATATTGAAGATAGTATGAAAAATGATGAGATAGCTATGGCGATAAACACTTCAGATAATAACACATCTAAAAAAGATGCTGTTGTGATTCGTCAAGAGGTTCTTAGAAGAAGTATCCCTTACTTTACAACTCTAAGTGCTGCTAGAGCATTGATTTTAGCGCTTGATGAGATGAAAAATGATTCTTGGTCAGATGTTACAGCTATACAAGATTTTTTAGTTTAAGAGTTGAAAACTATACTTATACAAACCGACACTACTGTCGGTTTTTTATCTCAGGATAAAGATAAGCTTTACGAGATTAAATCTCGTAAACCATCTAAACCTTTTATCAAGGTTTATCAAAACTTCAAAACTTTTTTAAATGATGGAAACAGAGTTCCACCATCTCAAAAAGTTTTAGTTCGCCGTTCAAAAAAAACCACATTTATTATCAAAAATAGAGCTTTCCGTGTAGCTAAACTTAGAGCAGAATCGAAAATAGTGAGAGATACCACTTGGTACTACTCAACATCAGCAAATAAAGCTGGAGAAAATTTTGATAGGGAGTTTTGTGAATCAAAATCTGATATAATTATAGAAGATAGTGATGGATTGGTTGAAAATTCATCATCAACTCTTTTAAAAATAAACGATATAAAAAAAGGCAAATTGAGATGAGCAAGTTTTTTCAGGCATTTCTAAGTGGTGTTTTTTTTACATTTATTTTGGATTTTTTCCTATTTTTAGGGATACAACAAAATTATATAAAGGTTTATGATATAGACCTTTATTATAATATCCTTTTTGCTGATAACCAAAATATATATATTTTTTCACTTTTTACTATTTTTATAGGTTATTTAGTTATCTATTTAAAAAATAATAAGATAAGTGTATCTATTTTAGGTTTTATCTTTTTATTAGTTTTATCGACTTTGATTCCAACTGTTGGAGATAGAGTAGCAAAAGTTATCTTTATGAAAAAAGATGTAACTATCAAATGGAAAAAATATATCTATCATGGTGATATATATTATGATGGTAGAGAAGATATAATATTTTATGACTATGATCTAAAAAAAATGATTTTATTAAATAAGAAGGAGATAAAAAAATGAAACATATAACTTCCATAACAAGTGGAGTAGCATTAGGTACAGCTGGTATAGCTATGATGAGTATTTTGGCAGGGTGTAGTTCTCAGCAAGAGGAGCAACAAACTACTCAAAATAAATATTTAGTAATTGAACAGCAACCAAATGGTAAATATGTAGTGGTTGAGGAGATGCCAACTGAGGGACCAAGTCGTGCTATCATCCGTGAGAGAGATGAAAACGGTAAAATAACTGAACGCTTTATGAATGAAGATGAGATGAGAGCTTTAGCTGAACAAGAGTATAAAAAAGTTCAAGATGGTACAAGTGAAACTATCCAAAGTGGTGGTGAAGATGCTGGTATGGGAATCGCTGGAACGATTTTAGCAGCAGCAGCTGGTGCGATGATGGGTAATATGATAGCTAACTCTTTAATGAACAATAAAAACTTTTCAAGAAATGCTGCTTCAGCAAATAAAAGTGCTTATAGCCGTTCAGCAAGAGGTGGTTCTAGCTCAAAAAGTTCTACAAGAAGTTCATCAACTAAAAAAAGTTTTTTTGGTAGTTCATCAAAAAGTTCAAGTAGAAGTTCATCAAGAAGTTATGGTAGTTAAGAGATGGTAAGATTAGAAAAAGTAGATCCACTTAGTGATGAGATTCTTGATGAATTGGGTTTCTCTTGGCACACAGATAGTGATGGAACAAAGTATGTAAGTGATGAGCTTGTGAAAGTATCTGCTGATGAAGCAGAGAGATTCTATGAAGCTGGAAATGAGCTTTATGATATGTTTGTTGAAGCTGCTGAGTATGTTATAGAGAATGATCTGTTTTTTGAGATAGGGATTCCATTTAACCTTGTAGATGCTATCAAAAAAAGTTGGGAAAACGATGTTCATTGGCATATATATGGTCGTTTTGATTTAGCTGGTGGTATAGATGGAAAGCCTATAAAACTTATAGAGTTTAATGCTGATACACCAACATCACTTTTTGAGACAGCTCTACTTCAATGGGCTTTACTTAAAGAGAATGGTATGGATGAGGATAGACAATTTAACAATGTTTATGAGGCTATATCAAACAATTTTAAAAGATTGATCACTCTTGATGAGGATTTAGAATTTTTTGATGAGAGATATGATGGTTGGAAGATTCTATTTTCATCTATATCTGGAAATGATGAGGAGGAGGTTACCACAAAACTTCTTCAGCAGATGGCAACTGATGCTGGTTTCAATACTGGTTTTGAGTATTTAGAGAGTGTTCAGTTTGATGAGAATGGAATTTTTGATGGTGATGATAATAAATATGAGTATTGGTTTAAGCTTTTTCCTTGGGAAGATATAGCACATGATGAACCTGAGTTAGCTACAACTCTAACAAATATTATGGATAATCAAGAGGCTATTATAATCAATCCAGCTTACATTTTACTGTTTCAATCAAAAGGGATTATGAAGATTTTGTATGATCTATTCCCAGATTCTCCATACCTACTTAAAACATCATTTGAACCACTTGATGGTATAAAACAGGTGGAAAAGTGTGTATTTGGTAGAGAGGGCGCAAACACTAAAATCATAGATTCTAATGGTGATGTTATAGAATCTACCGATGGTGAGTATGATAACTACAAAAAAGTATATCAAGAGTATGTAGATTTCCCTCAAGATGCTAAAGGTAAAAAATATCAAGCTGGTGTTTTCTTCGCTTATGAATCGTGTGGTATGAGCTTTAGAAAAGGCTCAGAGATTATGGATAATATGAGTAAATTTGTTGGTCATATTGTTGTATAACCAGTTTTATATATAAAATATAAGTACCAAAATCTCTTTGGTACTTTATCATTAAATAGAGTAATTTAAGCATATTTTAACTTAATATTAACCGCATAAAAGGTAAAATCAATTCCTACTTTATAACATAATGGATATTAAATGAAACTTCTTCTAGCTATGATACTAACCTTTTTTACACTAGATCTATCAGCAATTACAATTAAATCGATAAAATATGATAACTTGGTACATATATCAGAATCTGTTGCGATGAGGATGCTACCTTTTGAGGTTGGTGATATTGTTGATGAAGAGGATATAGATAAAGCGATAAAAATATATTTTAGACAAGAGTATTTTTCTGATATTTGGGTTGAGAATGAAAATGGTGAGTTGACTTTCCATTTTCAAGAGAAACCTATCATCTCTAAGGTTGTTCTAAAAGGTTGGAAAGAGAACGACAAAGAGATAAAAGATAGTGTTGTTCAGATAAAAAAAGGTACTTTATATAACGAAAAGAAGCTAGAAGCTGCTAAAAAAAGAATCATAGAAGCTATATCTCAAGAGGGTAAGATTGATAGTGTTGTTGAGATTGAGAAAGAGTTTCTTGAAAATGGAAGTGTTAAGGTTTCTTTTATCGTTAGTGAGGGTGAAGAGATAGTTATCGAGAAGCTAACTTATAGTGGTGTTTCAGGTTTAGATCCAGAACTTTTTGACGATGTCATAGCTAACAAAGAGCATCAGTTTATGGGTTGGTTCTGGGGAAGAAATGATGGTAAATTAAGTTTAATGGATCTTGAGTATGATCCACTTAGAATCCGTGACTTATATATGCAATATGGTTATTTGGACGCTAAAGTTGAAGAGCCATTTGTAAGAGTGAATTTTAACCATTATACTGCGGATATGAGCTATCAAGTTGAAGAGGGTGATGTTTATAAAATCAGTGAAATAGTTATACATCAACTTAAAAATGTTGTAGATAATCAAGAGATATTTGATGTTATCACTTTAGCAAAAGATGATGTTTTTAATATAGAAAAATTTCGCAAAGATGCTCAAAAGATAAAAACAATTATCGCAGATTTGGGTTATGCTTTTACACAAGTTGTACCAGATCTACAAAAAGATGTAGATAATAAAACAGTAAAAGTTATATTTAAAATTATGCCAGGTGAAAAGGTTAGAATCCGTAATGTGATTATCGCAGGTAACTCAAGAACATTAGATAGAATTATTCGTCGTGAATTATATCTTGGTCCAAATGATATGTACTCATTAACAGATCTAAAAGATTCTCGTACAGCTCTAGGGAGACTTGGTTTCTTTGAGGGAAATACGATAGAAGAGAAGCGTATAGATAACCAAACTATGGATCTTATAGTTAAAGTAAAAGAGGCACCAACAGGAAACATTCAACTAGGTGGTGGATATGGTAGTTATGGTGGTGTTTTAGTTAATGTAGCTGTTGATGATAGAAATGTATGGGGTTCAGGGATAAATGTTGGAGTGAAAGCTGAAAGATCTGAGATGACTGAAAATGCTTCATTTAACATCTCAAATCCTCGTTTAAATGATAGTGATTTTAGTGGTAATTTTGCTATCTCAAAATCTATGTATGAATATAACGATTATACAGTAAACAGTGAATCTATAAGTATAGGTTCAGGGCATAGATTTACTAGACACATAAGTGGTTATATAGGTTATGTTTATTCATCTAACAGTTATGATATAGATGATGAGAGTTTAGAAGATTACGATTATTATTTTGAAGATTATTCAAAAAGTTCTATGAGTATTAGTATTAGTTTTGATAATACTGATGATTATTATCTACCTCGTGAAGGTTTTACAATGAGTCAAAGTTTTGAGAAATCTGGACTTGGTGCTGATGCTAGTTTCTTTAAAAGTAGAACTAAATATGCTAAATATTACGGTTTAGAAGATTATGTTGGTTTTGATCTTATCTTCAGATATAAAGCTAGATTAAATTTAGCATCAGATACAGGATACCTACCAATCGCTGAGAGATTCTATATGGGTGGACTAGGAAGTGTTAGAGGTTATGAATCTTACTCACTTTCACCAACTGTTACAGATATTAGTTCTGATGGTGTTGAAACAGTAAGAAGAGTAGGTGGTACAAAAACATTCTCAAATAACTTAGAGCTTAGTTTTCCATTAGTTAAAAAAGCTAAGATGCGTTTAGTAGCTTATGTTGATTATGGTATGATTGGTGATGAATCTATAACTGAGATCTCTCGTGGTGGTTATGGTGCTGGTATAGAGTGGTTTTCACCAGTTGGACCGATACAACTAATGTTCTCAAATCCTTTACTTCAAGAGGAGGGTGATAAAACAGCCAACTTTGAGTTTACAATGGGACAAAGGTTTTAATTAAAACCTTTGTTTAAAATATAACTTTTAAATTATCTATCTCTATCAGTTTAGAGATATTCTCTTTTGCTAAATATAGATTTTTATCCGAATCTACTATTAGTTTATCCCCATCTAATTTTAAATCAAAATCGATATTTCTAGGTTTATGGCTAAGTAAAGCATTTGTAACTGCTAAGATATAACTTAGCTTGTTCAATGTATCTATATCTGGTAATAGAGCTGAATATTGCTCATAGTGAGATTGTGATGTTACACCACTAAACTTTACAAGTGTTGCTATAAGTATCGTTTGTTGATGTGTAAAACCATACTCTAAGGCACTTTGAATCAGATAGTAGCTATGTTTTCTTTTTGAATAGAAATGGATATTATTTCCAGTTATATAAAGCTTTGCTGCTGTGGCTAGTTCATATCTGTATTTTTTATCAATACCAAGATGTTTATGTGTTAAATCAAATATCTTTTTACTTAAAGTATTAAGTTGATTTGAGAAGTTTTTATCATCAAGGTGTAGATCTAGTAAAGATCTTACAGAGGTGTTGTAGTTGTTTGGAAATTTGTCTTTTGACCCTCTTAGTAGATCTGATAGGTAAACACCCTCCCTAACACCTACACCACTAGTGATAAGCTTTTTGATACTTAATCTTTTTAGAACTCTTTGTAAAATTAAAGCCCCCGGTTTGATAATATCAAATCTATCTTTTTTGATTCCAAGTTTTTTAAGTGTAGATCTATCTGCTTCTAAAATATCGGCTATAAAATCTTGAAAATCTTTCTCACTACACTCATAAGCATGAAGTTTTTTGTATGGGTATTTACTATTTTTCATCATAGCATTTGAGATAGCTCTAAATGTTCCACCGATTCCGATAATAGTATTTGGAGTTATATCTGTGAAAAAAGAATCTAGTTTTGAATCTATATATTTTATAGCATCATCAACTAGCTCTTTATCAAAAAACAACTCTTTTAGTCTTACTGTTCCAAGCTCTAAAGAGGTTGTTTTAGATACATTGTTTGAATCTATGAGAGAAAATTCTGTTGAACCACCACCTATATCTATACTGATAGCATTATTTTGAACTGGTAGTAGATTTGCACAAGCGATAGAACCAAAATAAGCCTCTTTCATACCATCTATAATTTTGATATTTAGTTTGAGTTTAGTTCTAACTTTATCTATAAAATCTTTCTTATTTGGGGCATCTCTTAGTGCTGAAGTTGCTACACAGAGAGTTTTTTTAACTTTTAGTGAAGATATTATACTTAGGAAGTTTTCAAGAGCATCAAAAGCTCTTAGCATAGGCTCTTTTTGAAGATTACCACCATTCTTATAGGCATCTTCAGAGATTCTTACTTTACTTTTTGCTTCATGTAGCAGATGAAATGCGAAACGAGATGTTTTCTCATACACAACCATCCTAATAGAGTTAGAACCTATGTCGATTACGGCTACCCGTTTAGCCAAAATTTACTCGCTATCTTCTAAATTATCAAGTTTAAACTTTAACTCGGCGATTGTTTCAACATTATCTTTATCCGCAACGATACAATCAACAGGGCATACAGAGATACAAGCTGGTTCATCATATATTGTTACACACTCTACACAACGATCTGGGTCGATGTAGTATATTGGGTCACCCTCTTCAATTGCTGTTGTTGGACATTCCTCACGACAAGCATCACATGCTATACATTCATCATTAATTAATAGTGCCATTAAAAACCCTTATATTTATATGAGCAGATTTATAGCAGAATAAACCTTTATAGTTTTTTAAACAGTTTGTTTTATCAATTTCTTCTCGGTATGATACAAGATAACTTAGAGTTTAACTGTAAAGAAGCGACAGTTCCATCTACACCATCTTTTCTATTTTCAAGTTTTATTCTAGCACCTAAACCATCTGAAGCACTTTTAGCTAAAAATAGACCCAATCCAACACCAGACTTGTTCCCTTGTCTTTTAAATGGAGCAAATAGATCTACACTCTCATCTATACCACAACCCTCATCTATAACCTCTATCAAAAGACCAATATCATCTTGTGAACTTCTAATGATAACTTTTTTATCTTTGGGTGTAAATTTTAGAGCATTTTGTAAAAAGTTTTGTAAAATCTGGTTTAGTAAGCTTAGTTGTAGTGTAGCCATAAAACCGTTTGGCTCAAAGCTCATCTCAAGCTTTTTATCTTCACTCTCTGCTAAAAGTTTGAAATCATTTGCTTTTTGTCTAAGAAAAGCGATAACATCAACCTCTACTGGTTTATCTAGTTGTGCACCCTCTTGACGACCAATATTTAAGATATTTGATACAACAACATTCATCTCATCTATCGTTTTATTTGTAACTTTAAGAGCATCTATATACTCCTCTGATGGTCTTTTTTTTATAAGAGTTACTTGGTTTTTTAGTTTTATAACTGCTAGAGGTGTTTTTAACTCATGGGCAGTACCTATAAAAAGCTCTTTTTGATACTTTACAAAGTTTTGAATCCTAGCTATGAGGTGGTTTATGGTTATCCCTAATGGTTCAAACTCTTCAGGTAACTCCTCAACCTTTATCGGTTTCATAAGATGTTCATTCATATTTGATAATCTACTACTTAGTATCTGAATCGGTTTTATCAACATCTTTGATAGTGTGATAGCATAAAGTATAACTAGAAGAAAACTAAAAATATTTATGATAAATATATAGTTTAGTATCTTCTCTAATAGTTTTGTTGTTAATGTTATATCTTTAGATAGTTTCAGATAGTTTAGGTTGTTTGTATGAAATGGGTAGATAAGTGTCAAAAATTTCTTTTGATTTTTTGTAACTACATATATATCTACATCACCTTTAGGTTTTTGTAGATGGATAACTTCGATCTCCAAGCCTAAATAAGATTCTGGTTCATTGATATTGTTTATGATAGCTTTGTTATTTGAGATATTTTTGGCATAAGTTAAAAGCTCTTGAGCTTTATCATCATAGATTGATTTTTCTATATAAAAATAAAGTATAGATGAAAATATAAATATAAGTGATGCTGAGGCTATAATTAGCTGAATTAAAAAATTTGTTCTAATACTTCTTTTTGAAAACATATTAAAGCCTTTTGTAATTAAAAATATAATTTGGGAGGTATTAACCCTAGGAAAAGGGTTAATTTAGATAGAGATTAGTTAATCTCTTTTGGGAAACAAAAACGGTAACCACGACGACGAACAGTTTCGATAGTTGTGATTCCTAATGGTTTATCCATTTTTTGTCTAATTTGGTTGATAGCAACCTCAATAACATTTGGTGTAACTAACTCTGGTTCTTCCCAGATAGCATCAAGAAGTTGCTCTTTAGAAACGATTTGATCACGGTGACGAGCTAGGTGTGTAAGAACTTCAAAAGGTTTACCTTTTAGTTCTATCTCTTGCTCTTTATATGTGATTTTTTCCTCTTCAGGGTTGATTGTTAAGTTTTCAATCTCAATGATATTACTTCCACCAAAGCGTAAACGAGCTTCGATTCTAGCTATTAAAATATCAAAATCAAAAGGTTTTCTGATATAATCATCAGCACCTGCTCTTAGAGCTTCTATCTCACTCTCATTGTCATCTCTAGCAGATAGTATAACAACAATAGTTTTAGGTGTTTGAGATTTAATATCACCAATAATATCAACTGAATTACCATCTGGAAGCATCCAATCCATCAATACTAAATCGTAGTTACGGATATCTAAGTAGTATTCACCATCTTTAAGAGTTTCAACTACATCGCTTTGGTAGCCAAACTCTTTTAGCCCCTCTGCAAGCATTTTGTTTAATGTTATTTCATCTTCTATAATCAGAATACGCATTAATAATTTCCTATAAGTAATAATTTGTGAAATCATAGCATAATTTTAGATTACTTTAAAGTTTTTTTTATTTTTTTTTAAAACTTTTTTAAAATATAATTAAGATTTGAAATTATAGGTCTCACCAACACCAACAATACAATCATCTAAGATAGCTGGTTTTGAGATTTTTAACTTAAGCTCTTTTATAGATAAAAACCTTTTTTTAAGCTCCTGTGCTATATGTTTTAAAGCATCTTCTATTAAAAGAAATTTATGCTTTATCATATCTTTTTTTATAAGCTCAACAACATCAGCATAGTTTATAAACTCATTTTTATAATCATACTCTATTGTTAAATTAACAACTATATCTTGAGGTGTTGTTCTCTCAAAATCTAAGATACCAAGAATAGCTTTAAATTTTAAATCATCTATATATATTATCATCAGTTACACCTTTGTATTTAAACTATTCTTTTCTCTTCACCTTTTATAACACGGATGATATTTGGTATATGTTTATAAAAAAGTATGAAAACTATAAAAATAATCGGAGCATGAGCCATATCTGGGTGTATAATGAAACTTGCTATAAGTAAAGCAGCTACACCAGTAAGTGATGAGATAGATGAGATTCTTATAGTTTTAGCGGAGATTCCCCAAACAACTAAGGCGATAATTGTCTCGATTGGTAACATAAACATCATAACACCCATACCAGTAGCGATCCCTTTTCCACCCTCAAAGTTTAAGTATGGACTAAAACAGTGCCCAATAACAGCTAAAACAGCGATACCCCAAAGTGTAGCTTCACTTAAACCAGTAAAATAAGCTATGATTAAAACAAAAATACCTTTAAAAGCATCAAGAGCTAAGGTTGCTATACCTAACTTTTTAGCTAGGGCAGGGTTTTTCTCTTTAACAACTCTTAGTACATTTGTAGCCCCAATAGAACCACTACCACTAGCTTTTATATCTACACCAGCGAACTTTTTAGCTAAAAGTAAACCAAAAGGGATTCCACCTATTAGGTAAGCGAGTATAAAAAACTCAACATTTGTATTTAATAATAATTCCATCAATTTTCCTATATAAAATATCAATCGATTCTACTTTATTTATAGTTATAGGGATATAAAATATAATCAAATTTTAAAAGGATATAATTTTTTTTGATATAATAACAACATTATTAAAAATAGGATACTCCCTTGAAATATACAAATGAAGAACTTAAAGAGAAAATTGTTGAGTTGAAAAATAAGTTGAGTGTAACACTTGTAGCACATTTTTATCAAAAAGATGAAGTTTTTGAGATGGCGGATATTACAGGAGATTCTCTTGAATTAGCTATAAGAACAAGAGATGATGATTCTGAATTTGTTGTTTTTAGTGGTGTTGGTTTTATGGGGCAAAGTGTAAAAGTTTTATCACCAAATAAAAGGGTTGTTATGCCAAAAGCAGCATCATGTGCTATGGCTGATATGATAAATGGTTTACAATATGATAATGCTGTTAAGATTTTAAATGAATCTGGAATCGAAAATGAAAATATTTTACCTATCACATATATCAATTCTGATGTTGAGGTAAAAGCAAAAGTTGGAGAGATGGGTGGTTTAGTTTGTACAAGTTCAAACGCAAAAACTATAATTACAAACGCACTAAAAGAGGGGAAAAAGATTCTTTTTGTTCCAGATAGATGTTTAGGTCAAAACATAGCAAATCAGATGGAGCTTAAATCGGCTGTTATTGGTGATGGAACTGATCTAAATGATGCTGATATTATCTGTTATGATGGTTTTTGTGCTGTTCATCAACTCTTTAGTGTAGAAGATATAGAGTTTTACCGTAAAAAATTTCCAGATATTTTAGTTGTAACCCATCCAGAGTGTGATCCAGCTATTTGTGATGCTTCAGATTTTGTTGGTTCAACTTCTCAACTTATAAAATATATAAAAGAGTTACCAGCAGAGCAAAAAGTGGCAGTAGGTACGGAGTTTAATATGGTAAATCGTCTCCGTCCATCTAACACTTATGTGTTGTCATCAACTAAGCCTGAATGTCCAACTATGAATGAAACAACATTAGAAGACCTTTACTTAACACTAAAATCGATAGATGATGGTGAGCCATTAACAGAGATATTTGTAGATGAAAATACTCAAAAATGGGCAAAAATAGCACTTGAAAGGATGTTAGCATTATGATAGAAGAGTTTGTAAAAGCAACTTTAGCTGAAGATGTTGGTCGTGGTGATCTATATGCTATGGTTGAGGAGAGTGTAGAAGCTAAAGCTGATATTATAGCTAAATGTGATGGTGTTGTAGCTGGTGTAAAATATATAGATGTTTTAGCGAAGATAGAGGGTTTTGAGATAGTTTGGGGTAAACATGATGGTGATAGTTTTGTAAAAGGTGAGATTATAGCTATTTTAAAAGGTGATTCCCATACACTTTTAAAAGTTGAAAGAACAGTTTTAAATATGCTTTTACACGCTAGTTCTATCGCTACATTAACTAGAAAATATGTAGATATTTGTGAACCTTATGATGTAAAACTTTTAGATACAAGAAAAACTAGACCGATGCTCAGAGTTTTTGAAAAATATGCTACTAAAGTTGGTGGATGTGTAAATCATAGAATGGGTTTAGATGATTCTTTAATGATAAAAGATACACACTATAAAACTATAAAAGATCTAAAAGCTTATATAGTAAAAGCAAGAAAAATGATTCCATTTACTGCTAAGATAGAGGTGGAAGCCGAGAGTTTTGAGATAGCAAAAGAGGCTATGGAAGCAAAATGTGACATAGTTATGTGTGATAATATGGCACCAGATGAGATTGAAAAGATTGTAGAGTTTCGTAATATGAACTATCCACATATACTTTTAGAAGCTAGTGGAAATATCTCTTTAGAAACGATAGAATTTTATGCTAAAACAGGTGTAGATGCTATAAGTAGTGGCTCTTTAATTCATCAAGCAAATTGGATTGATCTATCTATGAAGATGAACTAGTTTAGGTAGAGAATGGAAAATTATCTACTTTATGGTTCTATAACTTTTTTATTATCTATACTTTTTTCTATGGGTGGAGCAGGTGCTGGTGTAGCTTTGATTCCTATCTTTAATATACTAGGATTAGATTTTACAGTAGCAAAAGCGATAGGTTTGTTTGCGGGTGCTTCAACCACTATAACCTCAAGTATTATGAATATAAAAAGAAAACTTATAGAGTATAGTTTTGTTTTACCTATCGCCTCTATGATGATGCTATTTGCTCCACTTGGTGCTTATAGTAGTAGTTTTATAGATGAAAATATTGTTAAGTTTATATTTATGTTGATGCTATTTTATAGTGCTACTATGATGATGTTTGGAAAGAAAAAAGCACTTTTTCATTTTAAATCTACACTTATTTTGTATATAGTGGGTGCTGTTGTTGGGTTTGTCGCAGGGTTACTAGGTGTAGGTGGTGGAAATATTTTAATTCCACTTTTAGCTATACTAGGGTTTGAGCCAAAAAAAGTAGCTGTTGCTGTTAGTTTTGTTGTTCCATTTTCAGCACTAGGTTCATTTTTTACTTATGCTACTTATGTAGAATTAGATTATTTTTTACTTATCATAGTATCTTTATCTGCCATTGTTGGTGGTTATATAGGCAACTATATGATGCACTTTAAACTATCTCAAGAAAATATAAAAAAATTGATGGCTATTTTACTTTATATGTTAGCTCTTAAGTTACTTTTTGGTTTTGTTGTTTAAAAATATATAACTATTAGAGAGTAATAATGGCTGATGATGAAAAAACAGAAGAACCCACCCCCAAGAAGATTGAGGATGCTAGGAAAGAGGGAAATGTTCCTAAATCTCAAGATACTTCAGGGGTTATAACACTCTTTATCGCTATATTAGCTTTACTTATGTTATTTCCATTTATGGCACAACATATGTTAAAGCTTTTTAAATATTATTTCTCATTGATAGGTACACCATTAGATAAACTTTATATGATAGATGTTGCCATTGTAACTATGAAGGAGTTTTTGCTTATAGTTTTACCTTTAGCTGTTGCTGTTGGTTTAGCTGGTATCATCTCTGCTGTTGCTCAATTTGGTTTTTTATTTACCACTAAAGCTATTATGCCTGATTTTAAGAAGATAGACCCCATAAAAGGTATGGCAAATCTTTTCTCTATGAAAAAACTTATAGAGGGTGTTAAGATAACTCTTAAATCTTTTACAACACTTGGAGTTGGCTTTATCTTTTTTTTCTATTTTATTACAGAGTTACCAACTGTTGCTCTATTTGGTTTAGCAGATCAGTTAGCATGGATGAGGGATAAAGCTATTATTATAGCATTTGCTATGCTTCTTGTGATTTTTGTTTTTGCTATGATAGATATTATTATAGTTAGAAAACAATACTTTGATGGTTTAAAAATGAGCCTACAAGAGATAAAAGATGAGATGAAAAATATGGATGGGGATCCTCAGATAAAAGCTAAAATTCGTCAGATTCAGATGCAAGCTTCAAGAAAACGGATGATGGCAGAGGTTCCAAATGCTGATGTTGTTGTAACCAATCCAACCCATTATGCTGTTGCTTTAAAGTATGAAGATGGTAGTTCTGCTCCTATTGTTGTAGCAAAAGGGATGGATCATGTTGCCCAACAGATAAAAAAGATAGCACGGGAAAATGATGTTATTGTTTACCCAAATCCACCTTTAGCTAGAAGTTTATATGCTGAGGTTGAGATTGATCAAAAGATACCATCAGAGATGTTTCAAGCTGTTGCTGAGGTTTTAGCTTATGTTCATAAAATGAATAGAAAATAGAAAAAAGTGTATAATTAGCTCTAATGAATAATATAATAGAAAAAATTGAAAGTTCAAAACATATAGTTGTTATAGCTCAAAAAGGTGTAGATTCGTTGTCTGCTTCGAGTGCTTTTTATACATACCTTTTGACACTACATAAAAAGGTCTCTTTTTTCTCTTTAGATAAAAAGATAGAAACAAGATACTCTTTTTTGCCTTGGTATGAAAAGATAAGATCTACTATACCATCTTCAGCTGATTTAGCTATATCTTTTGGAGAGCTTTGTGAAGATAGTATAGGTTTAGAGAGTGATAGTTTAATTTTTAAAAATAAAGATAATTTGGGTATTTCACTTAATCTATATAGATTTTTTAAAAAAGAGAATATAAAAGTAAATAAGAAGATGGCAACTTCACTATATAGTGGAATCTTAGATAGTTCAAAAGCTTTTTTAGATGATAGGGTTGATGGTACATTTTTTGCTTTAGTTAAAGAATTAGTTGAGTTAGGTGCTGATACTAAAGTTTGTCATAGATATTTGGTTCATTATACTACATTAGCTTCATTTAGAGTTGATGGTTTAATGAAAAGAGATATGGTACTTAAACTAGATGGTAGAGTAGCTTTATTTGAGTTAAATGATGAAAAGTTATTATCATCAGGAGCAACAAAAGTTGATTGTGAGAAAACAATTTTAGAAGCACTATCGTTACCAACCGTTGATGTTTCTATATTAGTATTTGAAAATAATGACCTTAATGTAGATGTTGTTATGGTTTCAGATGGTGTTGTAGATCTTTTGAAGATCTCATCTAAATTTGATGGTGTTGGTGATACAAAAATGGTAAGGTTTGCTTTTAAAGCCAAAGAGAAAGATAAAAAATTAGAGTTAATTTATAAGGAAATAGAAGTTGAGTCGAAGAAATAGTAAATCGTCAGTAGGAATTTTATTAATATTTGGTCTGTTTATCGGTGGGGCTGTATATATGTATAACTCTGTTATGTTTGAGAGAGATAAGCCTGAAGTTTCATTGGAAACAAATGGTTATTGGAATCTAAAAAAACCGTTAAAGATAAATATAGATGATGTAAATGGTATAAAATCTTATAAGGTTATACTTGAAACAAAAAAAGAGAAAGTTGTACTATCTTATGAACAACCTTTAGAATTAAGTAATTTTGTAGAGATAGAGGTAGCTCCACCTAGAACTGTTTTTATGGCAAAAGATAAAAATATAAAGATTATAGTTGAAGCGACAGATTCTAGTAAATGGAACTTTTTTAATGGTAATAGTGTTGTTAAAAAATTTAGTTTAATTATAGATAAAAAAAGACCAAAAATAAGTAATATAGATCACTCTTACAAAATCACAAAAGGTGGTTCTGCTCTTGTAGTTGTAAAAGCTGTTGATGATAATTTAAAAGATCTTTATATAGAAACAAATTTTGGTAAAAAGTTTAAACTAGAGCCATTTTATAAAGATGGATATTATATCTCACTTATAGCTTGGCCTGTAACACAAAAATATTTTAAAGCGACATTAGTAGCTACTGATAGAGCAGGAAATAAAGCTAAATCTTATATACCTTTATATCTAAAAAATAAAGCGTATAGAGTTTCAAATATTAAGCTAAGTGATAGATTTTTAAAGGGTAAAATCGCTGAGTTAGCTGAAGATTTTGTTGAAACACAAGGTATAAACGATTCTATTGAACAATTTATTATGATAAATGAGACTGTTAGAGCAAAAAATGAGAAACTTATCCATCAAATAACATCAAAAGTTTCTGATGAGATGATTGGTGATTTTAAGATTCACAGAATGTATCCACTTAAGAATGCTCAGGTTGTAGCTTCATTTGGTGATCATAGAAAATACTCTTATAAAGGTTCACCTGTTAGTGAATCTTACCATTTAGGTTTAGATATGGCTAGTAACTCACAAGCTAGTATAAAACCGCAAAATGGTGGGAAAGTTGTATATGCTGATTATAATGGACTTTATGGAAATATGCCTATTATAGATCATGGACTAGGTTTATATACACTTTATGGACACTGCTCAACTCTTTATGTTAATGAGGGTGATATTATAGACCCTAAAACAGAGATAGCTAGTACAGGTGCTAGTGGTTATGCTATGGGTGACCATCTACACTTTGGTGTACTTGTTCAAGGTGTTGAGGTTCGTCCAGCTGAATGGATGGATAAAAAATGGATAAAGCTAAATATAACAAACATTATAAAAAATGCTAAAAAAGTTATCGATAGAGATAACTAAAGGATAAAGATAGAGATGAAGCAAACAACTATAAAAAAAGCAGTAGAACTGGTTGGTATAGGGTTACATAAAGGTACTCCAGTTAGACTTCGTTTAGAACCTTTAGAATCAAATAGTGGTATTGTTTTTTATCGTAGTGATGTTGATGTTTCTATACCTTTACTACCTGAAAATGTTGTCGATACAAGGATGGCTACTGTTATAGGTAAAGGGGAATCTGTTATCTCAACTATTGAACATCTTTTATCTGCTGTTTATGCTTATGGAATCGACAATCTTAGAGTTATAGTAGATGGTGATGAGATTCCTGTAATGGATGGTAGTAGTGCTAGTTACTGTATGCTTCTTGATGAAGCTGGCATAAAAGAGTTAGATTTGCCTAAGAAGATTATGAGAATTAAAAAAGATATAATCATTCAAGAGGGTGAGAAGTATGTAAAATTATCACCATCTCCAGATCTAAAGTATGATTTTACTATAAAATTCGCACATCCTGTAATTCAAAATCAAGATTATGTTTTAGAGTTTACTAAAGAGAATTATAAAAATGAGATCTCAAGAGCTAGAACTTTTGGTTTTTTACATGAGGTACAATATCTTAGATCTAAAGGGTTAGCACTTGGTGGTTCTTTAGAAAATGCTGTGGTGCTTGATGATAAAAAAGTCTTAAATCCTGAAGGTCTTAGATACTCTGATGAGTTTGTTAGACATAAAATCTTAGATGCGATTGGCGATATGTCATTAATCGGTATGAATTTTATAGGAAATTATGAAGCTCTTGCTGGTAGTCATGATCTAAATCATAAGTTAACACTTGAACTTCTAAAAGATGCTGATAATTATGAAGTGATAGAGTTGGCAACTGAAAAAACTGCTGAATTAGAAAAAGCTTATGCGTAAAAAAGTTGATTTAGTAGTTATAGCACTCTCTACACCTATTCAGATAGGGGTATATGAAAACAACACTTTGCTAGATACAATATCTAGTGATAAAAAGAGTTCAGACATTTTACCAATTATTTTTGATGAGATATTTAAAAAGTATGATGTACAAAAACTATTTTACGCAAATGGACCAGGTAGTTTTATGGCGATAAAAGTAGCTTATATATTTTTAAAATCGATAAGCATTTTGAAAAATATACCACTATACGCAACAGATGCTTTTTATTTTAACAATAATAACCCAATAAAAGCGATTGGAAAGCTACATTTTGTTAAAGTTTCAAATGAAATTAAAACTCAAAAGTTAGAAGTTGTAGTGGATAATGATTTTAAATTACCAAATACACTAAAATCTGAAGAGTTTGTATCAGAAACAACGCCACTGTACTGTATAGGTGCTGTTGGATAGATTATATATAAAGGTGCGATACGCATGACAATTAGTGTTCCAGCAACAAGTGCAAATCTTGGACCCGGTTTTGATTCTTTAGGCTTAGCAGTAGATTTAAGAAATAGAGTTGATTTCCATCCATCAAAATTTTTTAGTGTATCTATTAAAGGTGAGGGTGAAAATAATCCTAGATTAAAGGGTAACAACCTTTTTATTAGTATTTTTAATGACCATTATCAAAGATTAACAAAAAAAAGACAAAATTTTAAATTTACCTTTTATAATCAGATTCCTATGTCAAGAGGATTAGGAAGTTCATCTGCTGTTATTGTTAGTGCTATTGCTAGTGCTCATGAAGCGGTTGGGATTAGAGTTTCTAAGCGTAGAATCTTAAACCATGCTCTTATATATGAATCTCATCCTGATAATATTACACCAGCTGTAATGGGTGGTTTTAATGCTGCTGCGATAGAAAAAAATAAAGTTTTTTCACAAAGAAAACATCTTCCAAACTATCTAAAAGCAGTTGTTGTTATCCCAAATAAACAGATGAATACATCAAAAGCTAGAACACTTTTGCCTAAATCTTATTCAAAAGAGAATGCTATTTTTAATCTTTCTCACACAGCATTAAGTGTAGCAGCATTTTTTAATGAAGATTGGGAGATGTTAAAACTTGCTTCACAAGATAGATTTCATCAAAAAGCTAGAATGAAAACATTACCAGAGCTTTTTAGTGTTCAAAAAATAGCTTATGAGAGTGGAGCGTTGATGAGTACATTATCGGGAAGTGGTTCAACATTTTTCAATATGGTTTATGATAGTGACGCACCGATGATAGCAAATAGATTAAAGCAAAAATTTCCAGATTTTACTGTCAAAATACTAGATTTTGATAATAATGGTCTTTTAATAGAAAAATAATTCTATTAAATCAAGTAAGTTTAGATATAATGGCAAAAATATTTTATCAACCAACTAGAATGTGTATCTCATGTAGAGTGAGAGAGGTTCAAAATAACTTGTTGAGAGTTCAGTATATCGATGGTTTACTGGAAAATTTTAGTGGCAAGGGTCGAAGTTTTTATATTTGTAAAGATTGCCTTACACAAGAGAAAAAACTTTCAAAAGCACTTATGCGACAATGCAAAAGTGGGGAAAAAGATAAATTAATGAATAGACTAAAGGAGATCATCACTGATGATAGAAAAAGTTAGAGTACACGAAATCGCAAAAGAGCTAGGAATCACTTCAAAAGATGTTCTAAAGAAAGCTTCGGAGATGGGTATAGAAGTAAAATCAGCTCAAAGCACAGTTACAATGGAACAAGCAGAGGGTTTGTCAAACTTCATTATGAATGGAGAAGCATCAACTGAAGAGGTTAAACCAGCTAAAAAAGCAGAGACGAAAGTGAAAACTGAAGCTTCTAAGAAAGATACTCCTAAAGAAAATGAAAAAGATATAAAGCCTGAACCTGAAACTAAGAGTGAACCTAAAAAAGAGGAAGCACCAAAAGAGGCTGAAAAAACTGATAAAGTTGAAGAAAAAACAGCTGAAGATAAGGCTTTAGAGAAAAAAGCAGCGAAAGTATCTAAGGCGATAGAAAATATAAAAATAATTCAACCACAAAAAACTAATAGAATTAAGGGTAGTGGTCTTAAAATTGTTAAGAAGAAAAAGCCTAAGGTTGAAGAAAATTACAGTATGCCTACTAAACAAGCTTCAGTTTCATCTTATGGTAAGATGAGTGCAGAGGTTTTAGAAGAGTTAGCTAAAAAGAAAAAAATAAAACAAAGTGCTGCTGCTAAAAAACAAGAGCAAGGTAAGAAGATAGATATCTTTGGTGGTTCTATGGCAGAGGTTTCTATGGATATGGATGATCAAGTTGTATTACTTGATTTAAACTCAACAGAAAGAGCTGCTATTGTAGCTGAAGAGCCTAGAAAACCAAGACAACCAAGACCAGCTGGTAGAAATGGTAATAAAAAACAAGCTCCTCGTGGTAGAAAAGTTCGTAAAGATAAGAGAAAGAAATATACTAAAGAGAAACAAGTTGATGAGGTTGTAACTCATGTAGAGATTCCTGAAGATATTCGTGTTTACGAATTTGCTGAAGCACTTAATCGCCCAATGTCTGACATCATAAAAGTTCTTTTTGATCTTGGTATGATGATGACTAAAAATGATTTCTTAGGAAATGATGAGATTGAAATCTTATCTGAAGAGTTTGGTGTTGAAGTTACTATTATAGATCCTAAAGATGAGTTTACTCATGTTGAAGAGGATATTGAAGAGGATCCAGATGCTACTGAGCGTCCACCTGTTATCACTATAATGGGTCATGTCGATCATGGTAAAACATCACTTCTTGATGCTATCCGTGAAGCTAAAGTAACAGATGGTGAAGCTGGTGGAATCACTCAACATATTGGTGCTTATACAATCGAGCAACATGGTAAAGCTATCACATTTATAGATACTCCGGGTCACGCGGCATTTAGTCATATGCGTGAAAAAGGTACAGAGATTACAGATATTATTGTTATCGTTGTAGCTGCTGATGATGGTGTTAAGCCTCAAACTTTAGAAGTTATTAAACTAGCTAAAGAATCTGGAGCTCCTATAATTGTTGCTCTAAATAAAATGGATAAAGAGACTGCTCAACCAGATATGGTTAAGGGTCAAATGGCTGAACAAGGTATAAATCCAGTTGATTGGGGTGGGGATATAGAGTTTGTTCCTGTTTCTGCTAAATCTGGTATGGGTATAGATGATCTACTTGAAAATATCCTTACTACTGCTGAGATTTTAGAGCTTAAAGCAAATGAAAATGCTATGGCTAAAGCAGCTGTTATCGAATCTTCTTTAGAGAAAGGTCGTGGACCAGTTGCTACTGTAATTGTTCAAAATGGTACTCTTAAAGTTGGAGATTATGTAGTTTGTGGTGCTGCTTATGGTCGTGTTAAAGCGATGATAGATGAGCATAAAAAACAAGTTAAAGCTCTTTTACCATCTCATACAGCAGTAATTGCTGGTCTTAATGAAGTTCCAGCTTCTGGTGAGATTATGATGGCTATGAGTAGTGATAAAGAGGCTAAAGAGTTTGCTCTTAAGCGTCATGAATATGATAGACATAAAGAGCTTTCTATCTCAACTAAATCAAGTCTTGAAGATATGACAGCTATGATCGCTGAGGGTAAATTAAAATCTCTTAAAGTTGTTCTTAAAACAGATGTTCACGGTACACTTGAAGCTATTAAATCATCTATTCTTGCTCTTAGAAATGATGAAGTTAAAGTTAACATCATATCTAGTGGTGTTGGTGGTATTACAGAGAATGATGTTGAGTTAGTTAACAATTCTGAAAATTGTGTACTTCTTGGATTTAATGTTCGTCCAACTGGTGCGGTTAAAGCATCTGCTAAGCAAAAAGGTGTTGAGATTAAAACTTACTCAATTATCTATCAGCTTATAGATGATATTACTGGTATGCTTACTGGTATGATGGCTCCAAAATATACTGAAGAAAATACTGGTCAAGCAGAAGTTAAAGAGGTATTTAAAATACCTAAGGGTGTTGTTGCTGGTTGTCTTGTTGTTGATGGAAGACTTATCCGTGGTGGTATGGTTCGTGTTATTCGTGATGGTGTTGTTCATTACGAAGGTGAGCTTACTTCTCTTAAACGCTTTAAAGATGATGTTGAAGAGATTGGAAACGGTTATGAGTGTGGTGTTGTTATTAGTGGTTACGAAGATGTTGTTGCTGGTGATGTACTTGAAACATTCAAAAAAGTTGAGCAAAAAGTTTCTTTATAGATGACTGAAGCAGAGATAAAGTTAAAAAGAACAGAATCAATTCTTTGTGAATTGATTCCTGAAGCATTAGGGTCTATGAATGATAAAAGACTTCATGAACTAGAGATAGTTGAAGTAAAATGTTCTCGTGGAAAAAGTGATGCTAAAGTATATATCAATCCAAATGGATTATCTGCTCAAGAGCAAAGAGATTCACTTAAACTTTTAAGAAAAGCTCGTCCAATTATTGAAACTTTTTGTATGAAAGATCAAGGTTGGTATAGATCTCCGAAATTTGCTTTTGAATTTGATGAACAGATTGAAAAATCAAAAAATATAGAGGAGCTATTTAAAAAAATAGCTAAAGATAGAGGAGAGGATTAATGTCACTACAAAGCGATATAGAATCACTTGTAAAATCGGTTGATTTAGAACTTTATGATGTGTCTATTGTAAATGAGGGTGATGAAACTATCTACCGTGTAAGTGTAATCTCAACAGAGATAAAAGATGCTAAAAGAGCTGGTGTTAGTTTAGATGCTTGTGTTGAATTAACACATCTTATATCACCACTTTTAGATGTTACACCTCCTGTTTCAGGTGATTATAGACTTGAAGTTGGTAGTCCTGGGATTGAGAGAAAACTTACAACAATTAAACATTATAAGTTAAGTATTGGTGAGAAAGTATTTGTTCAATCTTCAGATAAAACTAAATACAGAGGTCTTTTAACTAATGTTGAGGATTCTAAAATATTTATAGAAGTTGATGGTAAGATTTCAGAAGTTGACTTTAACGATATTGTAAAAGCTAAAACATATTTTGAATGGTAATAGATTCTAGCTTTTATATGAACCTAGCCTTAACAGAGGCTTGGAAATTTCAAGGTTTAACTTATCCGAATCCAGCTGTTGGGTGTTGTGTAGTTTCTAAAGATGGTGAAATCCTATCGGTAGAAGCTCACCAAAAAGCTGGAACTCCACATGCTGAAGTAAATGCTTTAAAATCTGCTTACTATAAACTTACAAATGATAAAGAGATATTACCTTTAACTATCTCTCAAGATATTCATAACTTTTTATTAAAGAATCATAACAATATTTTTAAAGATAGTTATATATATACAACGCTAGAACCATGTTCACACATAGGAAAAACACCATCTTGTGCTTCTTTAATCTCAAATTTATCTATACAAAAACTTTTTGTTGGTTCACTAGATTCTAATGAGATAGCTTCAAATGGAAATAAGATAGTTGAAAATTCGGGAATTGAAGTGGTAAATGATGTTTTAAAAAAAGAGTGTGATGAACTTTTAGAACCTTTTAAAAAGTGGCAAAATGATAAGTTTGTATTTTTTAAAATGGCTCAAAGATTAGATGGTTCAACAGATGGTAGTGTTAGTTCTTTAGAATCTAGAAAAAATGTTCATGCTATGAGAGATGTTTGTGATTTGTTGGTTATTGGTGGAAATACAGTTAGAATCGATAGACCAACTTTAGATGCTAGGTTAGTAGATGGTAAAGCACCAGATATTTTAATAATCTCAAGAGAGAAAGAGTTTGATAAAACTATACCATTATTTAATGTGGATGGTAGAGAAGTTTTTATAGAAGATAATTTTAAAAGATTAGATAATTATAAAAATATAATGATAGAGGGGACTCAAAATATGCTTGAGTTATCAAAACCATATATAGATTATTATTTAACTTATATAGCGACAAATTTTGATGTTTTAAACATACAAAAAGATACTAAAGATATAATTATTTGGATGAAAAAGGGAGATATATAGATGGAAAAACAGGAAAAAATTGTATCGATGTTTGATGATATAGCCCCAACTTACGATACTGCGAATCGTGTTATGAGTATGGGTGTAGATATATCTTGGAGAAAAAAAGCTTGCGATTTGTCTTTTGAATTTTATGGTAAAGATTCTATTGATAAGATAGTAGATGTTGCTTGTGGTACTGGTGATATGATGGGGTATTGGAAAAAACAATCTCAAAAAGCTAATGTAGATATAAAAGAGCTTGTTGGTGTTGATCCATCAAATGGTATGGTTGATGTAGCAAGGGAAAAATTTCCAGATTTTAATTACCATATATCTAAAGCAACTCAGATTCCACTTGATGATAGTTCAGCTGATATAGTTAGTATAACTTATGGAATTAGAAATGTTGTTGAGAGACAAGAGGCTTTTTATGAGTTTAATCGTGTACTTAAAAAAGATGGTCTTGTTGTTATTTTAGAGTTTATGAAAGATGAAAACAAAAACTTTTTAAAAAAGATGAGAGATGTTTATATGCATAAAATTCTCCCTTATGTTGGTGGTTTTATCTCTAAAAATCTTGAAGCATATACATACTTACCAGATTCTATTGAAAACTTTGTAACGATTCAAGGTATGGAAAAAGAGTTAGAAAAAGCTGGTTTTGAGATGGTATATACACAAAGTTTTTCTATGGATATATCAACTCTTCTTATCGCTAGAAAAAAATAGGCACTTACTTTAATGCACACATTAAGTGTATCTGCCTTAAATGAGCAGATAAAAGGTTTACTTGAGACAAGTTTCAATCGTGTAGTTGTTGAGGGTGAACTCTCTCGCATCACTTTTCATAATAGTGGGCATATATATTTTACACTAAAAGATTCTTCATCAACACTAAAAGCTGTTATGTTTAGAGGTAATGCTTCAAAATTAAAGTTTCAATTAAAAGAGGGTTTAAAAGTTATACTTGATGGTGCTATAACACTTTATAAACCTCGTGGTGAGTACCAAATAAACTGTTTCTCTATTCAACCATCAGGGCAGGGTGCTTTGGCTTTAGCTTATGAACAATTAAAAGAGAAATTATCTCAAAAAGGTTATTTCTCACCAGAGATAAAAAAACAGCTTCCAAAATTCCCATCTCGTATAGCTTTAATAACATCAGCAACATCAGCAGCACTTCAAGATATGTTAAGAGTTGCTAACAATAGATATAAAAATATAGAGATAGATATTTATGATGTTTTAGTTCAAGGTGAAAATGCTAAGTTTGATATAGTTAATGCTCTTAATTATATCGATTCTAAAGATTATGATATTATAGTTGTTGGTCGTGGTGGTGGAAGTGTAGAAGATTTATGGGCTTTTAATGAGGAGATAGTAGCAGATTCTATCTTTAAAGCTAAAACACCTATTGTCTCAGCAGTTGGGCATGAAATAGATTGGGTCATAAGTGATTTTGTAGCAGATTTAAGAGCTCCAACACCTAGTTCAGCTATGGAGATGATTCTTCCAGATACTAATGAACTTTATCAATATATAGATTCTTTATCAAATCAATTTATCCAGATATTGTCTCAAAAGATTTTTTCTAAAGAGCAGGAGTTAAAACATCTTAAAGATAGATACACTCAACATTCGATAGAGAAAAGGTTGAGTTTAAAGCTTGATGAGATTGAAAGATTAAAAGAAAATTATAAAAATAGTATATCTTTTAAGTTCCAAAATTTAGAAAAAGAGTTAGAAAATATAAACAATAGATTCCCTTTTGTTATCAATTCTATTTTAAATACAAAGCAGAATCAAGTTTTAAATATTAAAAAGATGTTAGAATCAAATAATCCCAAGTTAAAAACAAAAAGAGGGTTTGCCCAGCTTTCAAAAAATAAAAAAGTTATAGATATATCAGAGCTTGAAGTAGATGAAAAATTTGAACTACAAAGTGATAATATCTATATAAGTGCTAAAGTTATAAAAAAGGAACAAAAATGAGTTATCCAAAATTTTACGATAAAGTAGAAATTATAAAAGTAAAAGATCCACTTTCAAATGTTTTAGGAACATTTGAATCTGGTGAGTATGAGTTTAGTTATTTAGATGTTGTAAAATCAGCAGGACATAGTTGTCCAACTGTTGCTGGAGCTTATATAGTAACACTTGAAGCTTTAAAAGTTTTATATCCAGATAGTAGAGCTATTAGAGGTGATGTAAAGGTAGAATTTAAAGAATCTCTTAGTGATGGTGTAACAGGTGTTATCTCAAATGTTATATCTCAAATAACAGGTGCTACTGATAAAAGTGGATTCAAAGGTTTAAATGGAAAGTTTGCTAGACACTCCTTAGTTAATTACGATGTAGATATTGAAGCTTCAGTTAGATTTACTAGGGTTGATAACTCTAAAAGTGTAGAGATTATATATGATCCATCTTCTATAAAACCAAATAAGGAGATGGCAACTTTAATGGGTAAAGTTATGAGTGGTGTAGCAACTCAAGATGAATTAAAAATGTTTGGTGAGTTATGGCAAGAGAGAGTTGCTAAAATTTTTGAAAATATCGATTCTGTTGTAAAAATTAAAGAGATTTAGTCTTAAAAATTATTTTAAGACTAAGTTTGGAAAGTAGGTATAAATTGCTACTGCTGTTGAGGCTGATAATTTTTTTATCAGCTTATCAAATTTATCCTCTTTATTCCAGATTGGTTTTGAAACACCACTAAGTTTTTCTACCATTTTTCTAGCGTCATAACCAACACCTAGTTTATCTACTAAACCAACCTCTTTCGCCTGTATAGCAGTGAAAATATGAGCATTAGCAAATCTATCTCTATCTTTTATATCTAAACCTCTAGCATTAGCTACATCTTGTGTAAACATATCGTAAGTGTTTTGAATCACTTTATTTAGCTCTGTAACCTCATAGTTTTTCCATCTTCTTGTTGGTGTTCCAACCTCTTTGTATTTACCAGCTTGAACTGTTTGTGTTTTTATCCCAAGTTTACTCATAACTCCACTAAGATCAGCACCTTGCATAATAACACCTATACTTCCAACCATGGAACCAGGATTCACAACGATTTTGTCAGCCCAGATACTAGCATAGTAGCTTCCACTCGCTATTGTCCCTTTAGCGTAAACGATTACAGGTTTTAAAGTTTTTAATCTTTTTATAGCATAAGCTAACTCGATAGATGGAGCAACAGCACCACCTGGAGAATCCACAACAAATAGAACACCTTTTATATTGTTATCTTTTGTAGCTGATTCTATCTTTTCTAAAACTTCAGATACATCCATAATTGTGCCAACAAGATTTATCTGCTGAAGATTATTTTTTCTTAAACTTTTTTCACTATTTGGCGCAAAAATTAAAAATAGTATGAGTAAAAATATCATCGCTTTGAAATGGTTCTGTATAAATTTCATAGGTATAGTTATAGGTAAAAATAATTTTTTAATTGTATCCATACTATTCACCTTTCTCTAATTTTCCATTTATATAAACTTTAGAGATATTATATCTGTGTAGTATTAGATGAATAGCTAATTCTGGAGTTGGTTCAGAATCTAAATCTAAAATAATCATATCAGCATTTTTATCTTCAGCTATCTCACCTGTATTTAATCCTAATGCTTCAGCAGCATCGATAGTTACACCTCTTAGTAATGCGTTAGCAAACTCTAAAAGAGGAGCTTCACTATGCATAAATAGTGACATTTTCATCTCCTCAAAAAGATCAAGTTTATAGTTTGAACTAAGTCCATCAGTTGCTACAATCCAACGGATATTTTTATCATTTAACTCTTTGATATTTAGAGTTGGATTCCCTAGTAGTCTATTTGAGATAGGGCAGTGGATAACTGTATGTTTTTTTGATTTTATGGTTTCTAGTTCATCATTATTCGCTTTTACAACATGGGTTAAAAGTGTTGGTATATCATTAAAATAGTTTAAAAATTCATCAGAATTACAAACAGCACAGTTTTGTTTTAGTAGATTCTCAAAAAAATCTTTAAAATCACCATCACTAGAATCTAACCAATCTCTTTCAGCTTGACTCTCCATAAAATGAGCAGTTAGTTTTAAATTTTCTGCTTTTACAATCTCTAAAGCTTTTTTTACTAAAATAGGATGAACTGAATATGGTGAATGGATAGCAACCGCTGGATAAAAACCATCTCGTTTAACACTTTTAGATGTTTCTAATCTTGATATAAAATCACTAAAAAGAGCATCAGCCATAGTTGCTTGTGAGCCTATAAGCTCATTAAAAAAGACAATATTTTGTGGAGCATTAGCACAAGTTTTTAAATCTAATCCATGTGAACTTACAGCACCAAAAGTTGTGATACCAGAATCTAACATAGAATCGATAGCTTTTTTCATACACTCATCTTTACAATCTCCAATTAGTGTTTCACGATTTTCAATTACACTGTATAACCAGTTCATAAAATCACCATAACTAAGATCAGTTTTATTAGCACTAAACTCTATATGAACATGAGCATTTATTAAACCGGGCATTAAAAGTGAATTTTCCCTTAGTGTAGTCACTTCTGCTTTAGGATATAGATCTATAAGCTCTTCAAATGGTGCTATTTTTTGAATCTTTTTATCAAAAGCTACTGAGAGGTTTGTAACAACTTTATCTTTCATAAGTATGTAGTGTGGAGTTATTATTTTCATATTTTATCTTTATAATTTATTTTGATGCTATTATATCAATAATATAGGTAAGGGAGTATAAAAACTAAACAATGTTGTAACTCTTTTTAATAAAATTTTAGATAAAATAAGTATCTAAAAAATCTAATATCAATTCTAAAGGAAAAATATGAAAATAGTAGTTATTCAAGGTCCAAACTTAAATATGTTAGGTGTTCGTGAACAAAATATCTATGGTCCAATGAAACTAGAGCAGATTCATGCTCAAATGAAAGAGTTTGCTGGACAAAATAATGTAGAGATTGAATTTTTTCAAAGTAACTTAGAGGGTGAACTAGTAGATAAAATTCAAGAGTGTTATGGTGATGCTCAAGGTATTATTATTAATGCTGCTGCCTATACACATACATCAGTTGCTATAAGAGATGCTATCTCTGCTGTTAGTTTACCAACGATAGAGGTTCATATCTCAAATATTCATCGTCGTGAAGAGTTTAGAAAAACAAATATGATAGCTCCAGTTTGTGCTTCATCAATTGTTGGTTTTGGTCCATTTGGTTACCATTTAGCTATGATGGGTATGCTACAAATTATGCAAGAGTTACAAGCTGCTAAGGCTGCTCAACAAGCTCAAGCTACACAAGCGTAGGTAAATTATGTATCTAAAATGTAAATTAAGTGAAAAATTATCAACTTATAAAAGTTTACATTTTGGGTACAAAACTATACAAAAAAGTAAACACAGGTATAGAGCAACAGTTGGTATTGGTGGAAATATTGGTGATGTAAAAAGAAGATTTGAGCATCTATTTATGTTTTTGAAAAAAGATAAAAGGGTTGAACTATTAAGAACTTCGTTGATTTTAAAAAATCCTCCATTTGGTTTTAAAGAACAGGGTGATTTTTTAAACTCAATAATCATTTTACAAACAACAATGGAACCTAAAGTTTTTTTAGATTATCTTATGAGAGTAGAAAAAAAATTTTCAAGAAGAAGAAGCTTTGCTAATGCCCCAAGGAGTTTAGATTTGGATATTATTTTTTTTGATAATAGAGCAGTTAATACTAAAAAACTTCAAATACCACATAAAAGTTGGAAAGAGAGGGAGAGTGTGATAATACCTCTAATGGATATATATAGATGAAAATATTAACATTTACAGGAGCTACACCATCAGAAGCTCTAAAGATGGCTAAATTAGACCCAAATTATGATGATATGTTTCATATAGATACAAAAGAGATTCAAAAAAAATCTTTAGGTCGTCAAGCAATATATGAGATAGTTATGGGTTTAGAAGAGAAAAAGAATAGTGAACAAAATTTAAAAGAGCGGTTTCAAGATAAACCTGTTGCTCAAAAAAGTGAAGATGTTTTGTTTGATATATCAAATGCTGCTAAACAGATATCTGAAATATCTAGTGTTACTGAATCTCAATTTGAATATGGTAAAAATAAACAAGTTCTACAACCAAGTGGTGAACCAAAAGAGTTAAAAGAGATAAAAACAGAGATTAAAAAACTTGGTGATAAAGTAAAACTTATACAAAATATGTTTTGGGATGAAAAAGCTCCAGATATGAGTAGCAATATACCACCAGAGTTTGCTGAAATTTACCGTTTAGCATCTCAAAGTGGTATGAATCCTGAGCATCTAAATGCTATTATGAAAATGACATTAGAACATATGCCATCAAAGATGAGAGAAAACTCTACAACCGTTAAGCGTTATTTTCAAACACTTCTTCGTAAAATGGTACCTATTAGGTTAGAGGTTACACCATCTAAAGGTAATAAAAAAGTTATTATGTTAGTTGGTCCAACAGGGGTTGGTAAAACAACATCTATCGCAAAATTAGCAGCTAGATACTCTTATCTTATGAAACAAAAGTATAAAGTTGGGTTGGTTGTTTTAGATACTTACCGTATAGGTGCTGTTGAACAGTTGATGCAATATGCTAGGATGATGAAACTAGGAATCGAAACTGTTGTTGATCCTCCTGAGTTTTCAAATGCTTTAGATCTATTGAGACATTGTGATTATATACTTATAGATACTATGGGTTCTAGCCCTTACGATAAGGTTAAAATTGAAAAAATATATGAGTGTTTGGAAGCAAATAATACTGAATATAATATAGATGTTATTTTAGTTATGCCAAGTTCAATAAAATATGAGGATTTAAAGGTTACTTACGATAACTTTTCCTCATTAAATATAGATACGATGATGTTTACTAAACTTGATGAGACTATGGGTTTTGGAAATATTTTTTCACTTGCGTATGAAACTAAAAAACCTATTAGTTATTTTTCTATTGGGCAAGAGGTTCCAGAGGATTTAGTATCTGCTAGCAGTGATTTTTTAGTAGATTGTTTATTAAATGGTTTTAATAGGGGTAATATATGATAGGTCATCAAGCTGAAAAACTTGAAAAATTGGTTGCTTCAAATACAAAGAAAAAATCAAAAAAAACACGCTTTATAGCTATAACAAGTGGAAAAGGTGGTGTTGGTAAAAGTACAATAAGTTCAAATTTAGCTTATGTGTTATCCCAAAGTGGTTTAAATGTAGGTATCTTTGATGCTGATATTGGTTTGGCAAACTTAGATGTAATGTTTAATGTTAAAATCAAGAAAAATATTTTACATGTTTTGAAAGGTGAAGCAAAAGTTTCAGATATATTAATCCCAATCACTAGAAATTTAATTTTAATCCCAGGTGAAAGTGGTGATGAGATACTTAAATACTCAAATATGGAACTCTTTGAAAGGTTTATGGAAGAGGCTCAAGTTCTTGATAAACTTGATGTTATGATAATAGACACGGGAGCTGGTATTGGGGAGCATATACAGATGTTTTTGAATGCTGCTGATGATGTTATTGTTGTTACTGTTCCAGATCCAGCTGCTATAACAGATGCTTATGCTACAATAAAAACAATAGCAACATTACGTGATGATGTAAATCTTATTATGAATCAGGTGAAAAACGATAATGAAGCTTATGCTATTTTTTCAAAGATTAAAAAAGTAGCACATACGAATATTGGTAAAGAGTTGAATTTAGAATTAATAGGTAAAATAAACAATGATTCAAAAGTTTCAACTTCAGTGAAAAAGAGGGAACTTTTTAGCATGTCTCATCCATCATCTCAACCACACAGAGATATTATTGATATCGCTAATACGATAATTAAGAAGCTGGAACGAAATGTGCTGGTTACATCAGATGAAAGTGGATTAACGGGGTTATTTAGGCGTTTAATGAAGCACTTTTAATTATTTTTATTTGGGGAAGTGTATGTTAGGTGAAAATTTTGTATATTTTTTTACAGTTCAAGGTTTTTTTGTAGGTATCATTTTTGGTATCTTGAAATCTTTTGATGCTGAGGGATTATTGGTATATACTTTTTTTATAACTATATTCTTTTATCTATTTTCACATATCATTATAGCTTTTTATTATAAAACATTAACTGTAAAAGCACACTATTTTCCAAAAGAGATACATGAAAAAGAGTTAGATCTTTTATTAAAAGAGATAACTAAACGGGAAAAACTGATAGATTCAGCTTGTAAAATTACAGATTTAGCTATAAAGGTAAACTCAAAAGATAAGATTGCGGAGAACTCCTAATGTATGATAGCTATATTCAAGATATAAAACATAAAAAAGATGAATTAGCTATACAGTATCTACCCGCTGTAAAAGCTATGGCATTTAGATTAAAAGAGAGACTCCCAAGCTCTGTTGATTATATGGATCTATCTGCTATTGGAACAGAGGAACTTATTAAATTAGCTAGAAGATATGATGAGCAATTAAACGATTCTTTTTGGGGTTATGCTAAAAAAAGAGTTTATGGAGCTATGCTTGATTATTTAAGAAGTTTAGATATTCTGAGTAGAGCTAGTAGAAAACTTGTTAAAGCTATCGACTTTGCTGTTGAAGAGTATAGAGTGCTTCATGATGAGGAGCCAACAGATAAAGAGTTAGCAATTATTTTAGATGAACCTGAAGATAAAGTTCATGATGCTAGAGTTGCTTCTTGTATCTATACTGTTATGCCTTTACACGATCAGCTTCAAGTTGGAGATGAGGGTGCCGCGTTAGCTAGAGTAGAGAGAGAAGAGCTTATTGATGTTATTAAAAGAACAATTATCTCTTATAATGAAAGGGAACAGTTGATTATTCAGTTATACTACTTTGAAGAGTTGACACTTAAAGAGATTAGTGAGGTTTTAAGTATTACAGAATCTAGAATTTCTCAGATACATAAATCAGTTATACAAAAAATTAAAGAGAGTATAGAAGCATAATATGGCAGATATTTTATCACAAGAGGAGATTGATGCCTTATTAGATGTTGTTGAGGATGATGGTAATGTCGATAGTATCGATTCTATTGATGAACATGCTATGCATCAAAGACAAGTTACTCTATACGACTTTAAAAGACCAAATAGAGTATCAAAAGAGCAACTTCGTGCTTTTCGAGGTGTTCACGATAAGATGGCTAGATCTTTAGCTTCACAAATATCTTCCATAATGCGTTCTATTGTTGAGATACAGCTTCACTCAGTTGATCAAATGACTTATGGTGAGTTTTTGATGTCATTACCAAACCCTACGAGTTTCAATGTTTTTTCAATAAAGCCACTAGAGGGTAATGGTGTAATTGAGATAAATCCATCTATCGCTTTTCCTATGTTAGATAGACTTCTTGGTGGTAAGGGTGAGCCTTTTGATGCTAGTCGTGAGTTCTCAGATATAGAACTTAGTTTATTTGAAACTATTTTAAGAGTTATGATGAGTACATTAAAAGAGGCTTGGGGTCAGGTGATGGAGGTTTATCCAACGATAGAATCTAAAGAATCTAGCCCTAATGTTGTTCAGATTGTTGCTCAAAATGAGATTGTTGTTATGGTTGTTATGGAGATAATAATTGGACATAGTTCAGGTATGATGAATATATGTTATCCTGTTATTGCTTTAGAACCTATATTGCCAAAATTAGCTTCTCGTGATTTAATGTTGAATGAAACAAACTCTAAAAAAAGTAGAAATGCTGAACTTCAAGTATTACTTGGTGGTGCTAAAGTTGATGTTGAAGCAAATTTGGGTGGTGCTGAACTTACTATGAAAGATGTTTTAGACCTAAAAGTTGGAGATATTTTAAGATTATCTACACCTGCTGATGATATAGTGAAACTCTCTATTGATGGTAAAGAGAGATTTAAAGGTGAAATGGGACTTAGAAGATTTAGGAAATCGATACAAATTACAGAGATTATAGATACAGAAAAAGATGCTGTTAAACGAGCATTAGAGAACTTTGAAGAGACTAGACATGAAAAAATCTCAGGCTTTAAAGATATTATTAATAAAGAAGAAGCTGAAGAGAGTGAGGAGTAAAATAGATGAGTGATTTTATAAAGCTATTTCAAGATGAAGTTGTAAATACTATTAATTCAATGGTTGGTCAATCTCCATCTTTAGATTTAAAAGAGGAGCAAACATTAAGTATTGTTTCCAATATTATTCCACCAATTATTCTTATTAAAATAACAGTTTCTGGAGCTGTTGATGCTTCCGTTATGGTAGCTTTACCACCAAATTTGGCAGCAGGTTTATCTGATTTAATGATGGGTGAGGAGGAGACTACTGATAGGGAAGATATAAATGAAGATGATATTGATGCTACAAAAGAGATTATCTCTACTATCTTTGGTACCATTAGTAATGTTTTAGCTTCACAAAGTGATATACCTGTTTTATCATTTAAAGTTGATGATATTGAATTTGTTAATGGTGAAGATGAGGTCTCTTTAGATCGTTTTACTAAGATGTATGTTTACCAGTTCAGTATGGGAAATATGTCATCTTTATTGATGTTTATTATAGATGAAGCATTAGAAAAAAAACTGTTTGGTGGTGATGAACCAGCAGTTATAGATACACCAGCAGCATCTACAACACTATCGGAAGTATCTGATGGATGTTCCGCTCCACCATTAAATAGTGAAGAGCTTGGAAATATATCTCTTATTATGGATGTTAAATTACCTATTAGAGTTCGCATAGGTAAAAAAAAGATGTTATTAAAAGATGTACTAAATATGGATATTGGTTCGGTTATAGAGTTAAATCAATTAGCAAATGATCCTTTGGATATTTTAGTTGATAATCATGTTATAGCACAAGGTGAAGTTGTTATTGTAGATGGAAACTTTGGTATTCAGATAACATCGATAGGTACGAAACGGGAAAGATTAAGTCAACTAAAGGCGTAAATTATGGAAGAAAATAAAGATTATTTAATCAAAAGATATACAAAAGATATTAAATCAGCTGATATTTGGAGTGTTTTTAAAATATTAGCCGATTTTACAAAAGGTTTTGATGAGCTTGGAAACCTTGGACCATCAGTAACTGTTTTTGGTAGTGCTAGAACTGATAAAGATGATTTTTATTATAAAAAATCTCTTGAACTTTCTGAAAAACTTGCTAAAAAAGGTTTTAATATTATAACAGGTGGTGGACCTGGAATTATGGAAGCAGCAAATCAAGGTGCTAAAAAAGTTGATTATGTAGAATCTATTGGTTTAAATATTGATCTACCATCAGAACAAGTTGCTAACCCTTATACAACTAAAGAGTTAAGTTTTGATTATTTTTTCTCAAGAAAAGTTATGCTTGTTAAATATTCTATGGCATATGTTATATTCCCTGGTGGATTTGGAACATTAGATGAACTTTTTGAAGCATTAACTCTTGTTCAAACTAGAAAAGTTACGGGTGTTAAAATCTTTGTTGTTGGAACAGACTTCTATGAGCCTTTATTGGAGTTTATAAGAACAAGATTAGTACCAAATGGTATGATAGATAAAGATGATATAGAGTTAATTAGAGTTACAGATGATATAGATTGTATAGTTAAAGAGATAGTAGAATCGTTAAGAAATCAGATAAAGTTTTTAAAAGAGGCTAATTTAGATCATACTACATACTATAAATCTTTATTAACTTTTTTTGAAGATAAATTAAAGTAGTAAATATGAAAAAAGTTTTAGTTGGTATGAGTGGTGGAATCGATTCAACTGTTAGTGCATTACTTTTAAAAGAACAAGGTTATGAAGTAGTAGGCTTATATATGAAACTTCATTCAAAACCAGGTTATCATGAAGTACATTTAGCAAGAGCACAAAAAGCAGCTGATTTTGTTGGTATGGAACTTCATGTTTTAGATCTACAAGATAGATTTAATAAAAAAGTGTTTGAACCATTTATAGAAACTTATGCTAAAGGTAAAACACCAAATCCATGTGCTTTATGTAATAGAAGCTTGAAGTTTGGTGAGATGTTGAATTTTGCGGATAAAATTGGTGCTGATTATTTAGCAACGGGACATTATATAAAAACGGATGGAAACTATTTTTATCAAGCAGAGGATGATACAAAAGATCAAAGTTATTTTTTATTTTATGTAGAGCCTAAAGTTTTACCAAGACTTATCTTTCCATTAGGTGAAAGAAAAAAAAGTGATATTAAAGAGATGGTTTCATCTATTAAAGGTTTAGAATCTTTCTCTTCACAAAGTGAATCTAGTGAAATTTGTTTTGTGGATACAACATATACTGATCTATTAAAAGATTATGTAGATGTAGATAATATAGGTGAAGTATTAAATAGTGATGGTGAAGTTGTTGGTGAACATAAAGGTTTTATGCATTATACAATTGGTAAAAGAAAAGGCTTTAGTGTAAAAGGTGCCCACGAACCACATTATGTTTTAAGTATAAATCCAGAAAAAAATCAAATTATTGTTGGAAAAAAAGATGAATTAGCTTGTGATAGTGTTATTCTTGATAATCTAAATATGTTTGATGATAAAACTAGTTTTACTACAACAGTAAAATTAAGATATAGAACTAAAGCAGTTGCTTGTGATGTAGAGATAAAAGATGATAAAGCTTATGTAACATTAAAAGAGAGTGTATTTGGTGTGGCAGTTGGTCAGGCAGCAGTTTTTTATGATAATAATAAACTAATAGGTGGTGGTTGGATAACTGCTGTTTAGGCTAAAAAAGCAAAGAAGATAGGAAATATAGAAACTTTCCCATCTTTAAGC
>CAYLNF010000003.1:0-48769 GCA_964385165.1 uncultured Sulfurimonas sp. | reverse complement strand
GTTGTATAAAAACTAAAAGAGTAAATAACTCTCATAGTAGAGAGATTATTTATAAAATTTTATTTGAAAATAAAAAATGTCTTAGTGTATCTGAAATTATAAACTTTATATCTACTCAACATCACTCAAAAATATCACTAAATACAATTTACAGACATTTAAGATTTCTTATAGATTGTGAGCTTATTTTCACAATTCAAAATGATCTAAAAAAAGCATATTATTGTTTTTGTAGAGATGAAATAGATGTTTTTGAGGTTTGTCCAAAGTGTAATAATATCAAAAAGGTAGATATAACTATTTGTGATGCTATGAAATTATCAGATTTTATTACTTTACATAAAAAATGTATTGATTGCCTCTAAGATTCAAAAGTGAAGAATTGATTCTTTAATTTTGAGTTTTACTCAATAAAATAAAAAAGGAAATAAAATGAATATAAATAACAAGATAAGATTTGGTTTGTTATCAGTAGTAGCATCGTTAGCATTAGTGGGATGTGGAAGTAGTGGAGGTGACAATAGTTCAACTTCAAATGATATAAATGGTTATAAAGCACAATTCTTAGGAAAAAGTACAGGTGATCAAGTTGAAGAGCTTATGGGTGGTGTTATCGGTATTGCTGATGAAGTTGGTCATGGTAAGATGGGTGATCCACTAGGAGAAGATATGTCAAGTGCTGATACTACACTCGTAGAATCACAATTTTCTTGGAACTCTACTATGGATTTTTATAACAATATCGCTAGTATTAAACATGTTTGGGACGGTGGTTTAAAAGATGTAGTTTCAGCTCATAATAGTGCTAAAGCGACTCAAATTACAAATGATATTTCAACTGCTTTAACTTCTATTATCGCTATTAGTGATTCAGATAGTGATGGGAAGCTTGAAACTTCTGATTTAATAGCAAATGATGGTGCAAAAGCATTCAGAAATCAAATTTCAAATGAAACTGGTCGTACTTTAATAACAACTGCTACAACAAATTTAGCAACTTTACAAACTCATTTAGAAGAGTTAAAAACATACCTTTCTAGTGTAGAATTTACAGAAACTGATAAAAGTAAATGTACTGATGTTGTAAATAATGTAATTGTAAAAGGCTATAACGATTTAGGAGTAGAAGCTCAAAAACTTTCAGCTGCACTTACAGCACTTAAAAATGATAATTCAATAGACAATGTGATAAGAGCAAGAACACAGTGGAGAGCTACAAGAGAGTTTTGGGAAGCAGGAGAGGGTCACATCTTTGGTCCTGTTGATACTTTAGGTGTTGATCCAAAAGTTGATAGTTGGCCAGTTGATAAAGCTCAACTTGATGGTGCTTTAGATGGATGGGATGCTGAACTTTCTAATATTGATGGTTTTCCAACAACTATGAAAGGTTTTCATGCGATTGAGTATCTACTGTTTGGAGATGGTTCAACATTAGAAGCTGCTAATAACACACTTAACAATCTTGATGAAACAAAAAGAGCATATTTAGAAGCACTTGGTGTTTCATTTGCTAAAGATATTAAATCATTAACAGATGCTTGGAAATAATCTAACTTTATAGGGTGCTTAGGCACTCTATATCTTTAATCTAATTTTATTAAATAAGGAATAATTATGACAAAACAGATAACACTTTCTCTTGTTACATTAAGCTTACTTTTTTTATCAGGGTGTGGTGATAATGATAACGATAAACAAGAACAACTTTTAGAAGTATCAAAATCTAAAACACATTTTGTTAATCAAAAAATACTTGGTGGAGATACAACAGATATTGAGTTTAGTAGTTCAACACATGCTTTTTCTCAACCAGCAAAGAATCTTAACTCTGAGATATTAGAGTTACATCTAACAGGTGATGCTAACTTTGAAGCAAACCCGAATGGTTTTGGCCCTGTTTTTAATCATACTAATTGTAATGCCTGTCATCAAAGAGATGGACGAGATTCACTTCCTGTATTGCTTGGGGATAAAGAGTATTTAAGTAACTTTATATTGAAAGATGATAATGGTTGGTATAAACTTAATGACGAGGGAACATTTTTAAGAATTAGTATAGAAAATGGCACTAAAGAGAAAAATGCTTCAACTTGTTGGGGTTCACCAACACCAGTACCTAATTTTTCAGACCAATTATTTCATCGTGGTGTTTACGGAGTAAGAGATTCTAACAATACAGGTGCTGGACAAGCTGATGTTTGGATGAAATATGGTTATAAAACTATGAAATATAATGATGGAACAGAAGTTGAATTAAGCTACCCTATATTTGGTGTAGATAACCCTTACGATGCTCCAGATAATCCAAATGAATATAATCCAATAACAGTAGAAGAGAATGCTAAAAGTAGATTATTTAGACCAGATGTAAAAATGGGTCTAAGAATAGGTATGCCTATGATAGGTTTAGGGCTTTTAAATGCTATACCTGAAGCAGATATATTGGCTTTAGCAGATGAAAATGATAGTAACAACGATGGAATTAGTGGTAAACCAAATTGGGTTTGTGATAAAGAAAAATATGATGTTTGTACTCTAGCAGGTAATTGTGATACTAACCCTCCTATATCTTTAGGTCGTTTTGGTTGGAAAGCAAATACACCAACAGTAGCTCATCAAGGTTTGGGTGCTATGAGAGGAGATATGGGTGTAACAAATCCTCTCTTTAAACACGAAAGTACAAATGGTACAGACCTAATGAATAACTATAAAGCAAATAATGTTGGTTTTACAACTTATGAAGATTCTGGTATTACTGATGTAGATGAAGATTTTGCAAAAGCTGTTGTTGTGTATTCAGAAACATTATCTGTTCCTCCTAGAAGGGATGTTAATGATTCTGATGTTCAACAAGGTGCTATGGAGTTTGAAGCATTAGGATGTGTTAAATGTCACACTCCATCTTTTACAACAGCTTCAGAATATCGTTCTTTTGGTGTTAGTGGTGAAAGAATTCATGAGTTAGAAAATCAAACAATCTATCCATTTACAGATATGTTACTTCACGATATGGGTGAAGATTTAGCAGATGGTAGAGCAGATTTTGATGCTACTGGTAATGAGTGGAAAACTAGACCACTTTGGGGAATTGGTGCTACTCAGATGATAAATCCAGGTGCTGGATTCTTACACGATGGTCGCGCTAAAACACTTGAAGAAGCAATTCTTTGGCATGGTGGTGAAGCTCAAACAATCAAAGAAGATTTTATGAACCTCTCTAAAACAAAAAGAGATAGAGTAATAAAATTTTTAAATAGTCTTTAGGGGTTAAAATGAGAAATAAATTAACATTAGGAGTAGCAACTGCTACTCTATTAAGTACATCACTATTTGCGATAGATATGGAACAAATCCAAATGTTTGGTTATGGAAATGTTTACTACCAGAATTATGATTACTTACCAAATTATCAGTCAAAATCTGAGAACCGTGCTAAAGTAGATTTAGAAAGATTTGTACTAGCACCTCAATTTATCATAGATGACAATATAAAAATTGTTTCAGAGATAGAGTTTGAACATGGTGGTACAGGTGTAACTACTGAGTATGATACATTAGATGAATTTGGTGAATTTGAAACTGAAATTGAAAAAGGTGGAGAGGTTGTTGTTGAAGAGATGTATATGAACTTTTCAATAAACAAAGAGTTTAATCTAAAGATTGGTCACTCGATTGTACCAGTTGGTTTAAACTCTCAAAGACATCTACCAAGCCTTTATCTATCAACTATGAGAAATATATCTGAAACAACAATCTTACCAAATACATGGCATGAAAGTGGTATAACAGCTTACGGAAAGCTAGGTGAATATATAAACTATCAAGCTATGGTTATGACAGGTTTAAATTCTGAATTTTTCAACTCACATCATTGGATTAGAGAGGGAAATCAAAAAAGGTTTGAATCTGTAAATGCTGATAATTTAGCTTTTGCTCTTCGTGTTGATTTAGGAGATGTTGTTGGATCACATATAGGTGTTTCATATTACATTGGAAATACGAATGAAAACCGTAATAAACAGCAACTTGATTCATCTGGAACAGTAAGTATAGCCGAGGTTCATGGTGTTTATGATAAGTATAATATTAGGCTTAGAGGATTAGCACTTTTAGGTACATTAAGTGATTCTGATACTATCTCAATGGCAAATCATAATCTACCAAATGCTCTTGAGGCTAAAAGAACACCTATCGGACATCAATCACTTGTTTATTTAATGGAGGTTGGTTATAACATATCTTCTCTATTTAATTACAACAAAGAGATAACTCCATTTATAAAGTATGACTATGTAAATAGTATGTATAAAACAGAGGGAGTTACACAAGCTGATGATAGATATGAAACTACAACTACAACCATAGGTATGGCATATTTTGTGACACCTGAGATTGTTGTAAAAGCAGATTATTCCACAACATCTTACGGGGTTAAATCAAAAATAGAAGATTTACATTTCACAACTTTAGCTATGGGATTCCAATTCTAAGATGGAAGCATCGTTTATTATAGCATTTAGAGAGGGTTTAGAAGCTTTTTTAGTTATTGGAATCATTCTCGCTTTCTTAGAAAAAAGCTCTTTAAAGCATATTAAAAAATATGCTTGGGGTGGTTTTATAACTGGAGTGTTAAGCTCTTTTATATTAGCATTTATATTTAGAGTTGTTGTTGATGGATTTGAAAGTGAAGATTTACAGTATAACATTTCATTGATAGTATTAGCCGTAGCAATCATACTTTTAAGTTATATGGTTTTTTGGATGAAAAATAATTCTGATACAAAAGCTATGCACAAGAAAATATCACTCTCTTCTAATCAAAAAATCATAACATTCTTTATAGTGTTTACAGCTATTTTAAGAGAGGGTTTAGAAACTGTTCTTTTTATCTTAGCTTTAATGATGGATGAAGATGTAACTCAAAATGATGCTCTTTTAGGTCTAGCTTCAGGGTTAGGTATATCAGCATTTATAATCTATATACTCTTTAAAACATCTATAAAACTTCCACTAAAACAATTTTTTATATACAGTTCATACTTTATTATCTTGATTGTAGCAGGTCTAGTTTCACTATTTATCAAAGGGTTACAAGCATATGAGTATATACCAACTTATATAGCACCTCTTTATAATAGTAACTTTTTACTTACAAATGATTCTATGATTGGAAAAATATTTGGTGCTTTGATTGGTTACGATGCTGAACCATCACTTTTACAAGTTGTATTTTGGATTGTTTACATAGGGATTATAATAATATTATTTAAAAGGAAAAAAAATGTTTAAAATCTTAATAGCTCTTTTTTTAGTAAAAATCACCATTTTTGCTTGTCCATTCGATGAAGCTAAAGTTGAAGTTACCATAGTTGCTCATAAAGCCATCTCAAAAGCATTGAAAAATAAAGATTATTCAAAAGCTATAAAAGAGATAGAAAAACAAAAAGAGCTTTACACTTACTTTGAAAAATCAACAGATATAGCATTGTACAAAGAGTTAATAGATGCTACCCAAGCAAAAGCAGATTCCAAAGTTAAAAAATTATTGAATCTTTCATTGGTACTTGAGATAAAAGAACTTTTAGCACAAGTAGAAGAGAACTTCTTTAAATATCAAAAAGCTAGATTATTACTTATAAAAACAAAAAAACATCTCAAAGCTCTAACAAAAAAAAGAGAACCGATGAAGTATATGAAAAAAATACTTAAATCTATTGGAAATCCAGGGATGATGGGTGTTGGTGAAAGGAAAGCTGACAAAATAATATTTGATGAATTTAAGAAAAAATTAGAAAAATATATTTCTAAAAGAGATTTATTTTAAAGCTATATGAATTTTGAGTAAAATCTTTTTTTATTAAATAACACTATATTAAACTCAAGTGAATTTTACTTGAGTTTTGTTATAATCATCGAAATTTTAAATATTTTTAACCAGAACAAACCTTAAAAGTGTTAAACTTTTAGCTATAATTTAAAATAAAAATATAAACAGGTACTAAATTATGAATATACAAGAGTTAGATAAAAAATATGTTTTACCAACTTATGCTAGAGTTGATGTTGAGTTTGTTAGTGGTGATAATGCTAGGTTAGTTGATTCTAATGGTAAAAAATATATAGATTTTACATCTGGAATCGGTGTGGTAAGTGTTGGTCATGGAAATAGTAGGGTTAATGATGCTATATATAAACAGATATCAAACATCACACATATATCAAATCTTTACCATATCGCTCCACAAGCTAAAGCTGCTCAAAAGTTAGTAGAAGCTAGTGGATATGATATGCAATGTTTCTTTGGTAACAGTGGTGCTGAAGCTAATGAGGGTGCTATCAAGATAGCTAGAAAGTTTGGTGAGGTTGATGGTGAGATTAAAAAGTATAAAATCATCACTTTAAAACACTCTTTTCATGGTAGAACTATCACAACTGTAAAAGCGACAGGTCAAGAATCTATGCACAACTATTTTGGACCATTTCCTGATGGTTTTGTGTATGCTAACACTATGGGTGATATAGAGGGTTTACTTGATGAGCATACTTGTGCTGTTATGATTGAACTTGTTCAAGGTGAGGGTGGTGTTGAGCCTCAAAACAAAGATGAAGTTCAAGCACTAGCAAAACTTTTAAAATCTAAAAATATTTTACTTATAGTTGATGAGGTACAAACTGGTGGTTATAGAACTGGTAAGTTTTTAGCTTCAAATGTTTATGAGATTGAGCCTGATGTTGTTACTTTGGCTAAGGGAATCGGTGGTGGTGTTCCTGTTGGTGTTGTTATGACATCACAAAAAGGTGTACTCTCTGCTGGAGATCACGGTTCAACATTTGGTGGAAACTATCTTAGTTCAACTGCTGTTTGTGAAGTGATGGATATTTTAGATGAATCTGAAAAATCTGGTGATTTAGAGAAAAATATAGAGTATTTTAATAACTCTTTAGAAAATTTTTATAATGAAAATAAAAAACTATTTATAAAAAAAGTTGGAATCGGTATGATGTGTGGGCTTCGTGTAAAAGATGCTGATACATTAACTACAATCATAAACAATGCTAGAGATAATGGTGTGATGCTTTTAAAAGCTGGAAGAAATACACTTAGATTTTTACCACCACTTACTATCACTAAAGAGGAAATTGATGAAGGTTTTAACTCCCTTAATCGTGCTGTTAGCACTATCTAGTAACTATTTAGTAGCAAAAGATAACATTACACATTTAGATGATTATCTATCTAAAAATAAAAAAGAGCAATTTAGTTATGATTATGAGAAGATAGAGGCTCAAAGCTCTATGCTTCGTGATTCTTGGATAGCACCATTGAGGCTTAATTATAGTTACTCTAAAAGTAACCCTTATGGTAATACTCAAACTAAAACTAGCACCTCTATAAGGATGGATCAGCCCATCTTTCAAAGTGGTGGAATCTACTATGGAATCAAGTTCGCAGAGGCTTCTAAAATCTACTCCGATTATTCAGTAGATGTTTTAAAGAGAAAGTTGGTTAAAGATGCTATCTCTCTTTTGATGGAGATAAAGCAGATAGATTTACAGATTCAAAAACAAAACCTAGTTATAAAAAATGCTGAAATATCACTAGAGCAAAAAAAAGAGCAGTATCTAAATGGTCAGCTAGATTCTGGTTTTTTAGATAATGCTATGATAGAGAGAAACTCTGTAATTCAAGCACTTTATGATATAGAAACAACTAAAGAGAGGCTTATATCTAAGTTTCAAACTTTGAGTGATAAAGATTATAAAACAGTAAAAATTCCATACTTAGAATCTTTAGATAAAGATGAGTTTATGAAACATAATATCTCACTTAGTATCTCAAAAAGTGAGATTGAAAAAAACAGATATAACAAAAATATAACGATAGCTAAGTATCTACCTAGTGTAAATTTTTCTGCTGGGTATAACTGGCAATCTAGCTCAACTGTTGGGACAACTTTCACTACACCTAAAACAGATTTTTATGATTATGGAATCAATATCTCTATACCTATAAATATAAATACATTTAGAGATGTAGAATCTTCACGGGTTGATTTTTTAAAATCTCAAGTGGTTAAAGATGATAAAATCGTTGAACTTAATGCTATATATGAACAGGTTCAACAAAACATAAAAAACATAGAGAAAAAGAAACTTTTAGCGATAGAGAACGAAAATCTTTATCAAAAACTTTTAGATGATACGATTAGCCTTTTTAATGCTGGTTATAAGACAAGTTATGATGTAGATATGTTGTCTAACTCTGTAACAACCCAAAAGATAGATTTTAAAATATATGAGATAGATAAACAGCTAGAGTTACTAACTTTATATGAGATGTATAAGAATGACAAAAATTAAATTTGGTATAGGTGGTTTGAGAGTATGAAGTTTAGTGAGTATATGGCAAAATGGCTTTATGGTGAAGATGGTTACTATGCTACTTATAAAAACATAGGTAAAAGTGGTGATTTTTATACTGCTGTAAGTACAAGTAAATTTTTTGGTGGGACTATCGCTAAACATATAATCTCTTTAGTTGATGATGGTTTTTTAGCTAAAGATGGAACCATTTGTGAGATAGGCGCTCATCATGGCTACTTTTTAGCTGATGTTATAGAGTTTATATATACACTTAGACCGAAGCTTTTAGATAGTTTAAACTTTGTGATAATTGAGAGATTTGATGATCTACAAAAGTTTCAAAAAGATTATTTTAATGAATCTTTTGGTGATGTTGTTAAGCTTACTCACTACAAATCATTAAGTGAATTAAAATGTAAAAACGCTTTTTTTATAGCAAACGAGATATTTGATGCTTTCCCTTGTGAACTTTACTATAAAGGTAAAACAGCAAGAGTAGATGGGCATAATGTAGAGTTTGATCTAGATGATGAGTGGGTAGATTCTAAAGCAAAAAAATATAACAAAGATAGAGGTGAGATAGCTATCGGTTATGAGGAGTTTGCTAAAGAGATGGCTAACTCTTGTGATAAGTTTGAGTTTATGAGTTTTGATTATGGAGAGATGATAGCTCGTCCAGATTTCTCTTTGAGAATCTACTCAAAACATGAAGTGATTCCATTTTTTGATGAAAAGATAAAAAGAGATGAACTATTTGCTAAATCCGATATAACTTATGATGTGACTTTTGAGCATGTAAAAGATGCTTATGAGGATACTGGTGTTGAGTTTGTAGAGTTAAAAGCCCAAATGGTAGCACTTGTAGATATGGGGATAATGGAACTTTTAGAGATGTTACAAAAAAATGCTGATGAGAAGATATATAAACAAGAGTTAGAAAAAGCAAAAATGCTTATAATGCCAAACTTTTTAGGTGAAAGATTTAAGATGATTAGGTTTAGGAAAGAGAGTTAATATTTTACTCTCTTTAGTTTATTCACACTTAAACTCAAGTAAAACATGTCCAGGTTTAGCAAGACCAGAATTTGTAATTTTAAGATTAAGAGTTTTTACTGTTTTTTGTTTTTTGGCACAAAAGCTATTTGCTTCTTTATAAACATCAGTTTTAACACCACTAGGTGGACCAAAACCAATTTGAGCACTTCTTTTTCCAATCATATATGTTCCTTTATCCATAGGAACTACACCTGTGCTACTACAAGCAGTAAATAATAAAACTGAAGATATTATGATATATTTCATATAAAACCTTTTATTAGATAGATATGAATTATATACAAAACTACTTAAGTATCTATAAATAAAATATATATTATTAAAATAGTTGTAGAAAAATATGGCATTTTGTCATAAAATTACCTTTTTAATTTCATATAGTGTAAAATATACTTAATATTTAAAAGGTTTATTTTATGATTGAAAGATTTTATTTAAAAGAGTATCTTAGTTTTAAAGAGGTTGAGTTAAATTTTAAACCTGGTCTTATTGTCTTTACTGGACCTAGTGGTAGTGGTAAATCTATACTTATGAACTCCATTTTATCTTCTCTTGGTAGTGGTAGTTGTGAAGCTTCTTTGTGTGAATCTAGTGTTACTTGGGATATTGATGATGGTGCTATTTGTAGTGAAGATATAAATATCTTTAAACATATCAAAAAAGAGAAAGCTAGATATTTCATAAATAATCAAAGTGTATCTAAAAAGGTTATGGGTAGTATAGCTTCAAACTACTTGAGACATCTAAGCTTAAAAGATTTTAGTGATTTTGAAAATAGTAATCTTATATCTATACTTGATAATAGAATCGGTGTAAAATCAAAAAAGATTTTTAAACTAAAAAAAGAGTATAAAGAATCTTTTTTAGAACATAAACGATTAGAATCAAAACTGGCAAAAATTTTAGAGGAGCAAAAAAAGATTGTTGAACTAAAAGAGTTTGCTGCTTTTGAGATAAAGAAGATAGAAGATATAAACCCAACAATTTCAGAAGATGAAGAGTTGTTGACCATTAAAAAAGAGTTATCAAAAAAAGAGAAAGTTTTAGAGAGTATCTCTTTGGTTAATGGTGTATTTGATTTTGAGAGTAATATATCAAATGTTTTATCGGCATTAGATCAAGATAGCTCTTTTATAGATGATGCTATGAATGAATTACGAGCTGTTTTAGATAATGCTCAAGAGAGATTTTCTGCCCTTGATGAGATTGATATAGAAGATGTGCTTAACCGTATAGAGGAGTTAAGTGGTTTAAAAAGAAGATATGGGACTATCGAGGAGGCTTTAGCTTATAAGGAACAAAAAAAGTTAGAGTTGATTCAGTATGAAAACATAGAGATAACTAAAGGTGATTTAGAAGAGAGATATGAAAAAGCCTCTAAAGATATGGAGGAGTTAGCTTCAAAACTAAGTGAACTTCGCCATAATGAGATAAGATCGTTTAAAAAAGATCTAAACAGATACCTAAAAGAGTTGTATCTTAGAGATGCTGAAGTTAGTATGAAAACTAAAGAGTACGATTCTATCGGTAAAGATGAGATAGTTATACAACTAAACTCAACTGAGTTACAAAAGGTAAGTACAGGGGAGTTTAATAGACTTCGATTAGCTATACTAGCACTTAAATCTGAAAATATGAATCAAAATGGTGGTGTGTTGATGCTTGATGAGATAGATGCTAATCTTAGTGGTGAGGAATCTATGAGTGTAGCGAAAGTTCTTAGACAACTTTCAAAATATTTTCAAATTTTTGTTATCTCACATCAACCACAACTTACCTCTATGGGTAATCAACATTTCTTGATTTATAAAAAAGGTGATACCTCATTAACCAAAGAGCTTCAATTTGATGATAAAATAGATGAGATAGCTAGAATCATTAGTGGAGATAGTATCTCAAATGAAGCTAAAGTTTTTGCTAAAGAGTTGTTGGAGGTAAATAGATGTGTTTTATAGTTTCAGTAATATTGTTGATTCTTAGTTTCAATTTTTTTAGTGCTGGAAGTTTTTTACTCTCTGGTATCTCATTTAGTGTTTCTATGGTTTTTCTGTATTTTATGATAAAAAATATTAAACATGTAAAAAAGTTAAGAGAGGGTAAAAAAAATGTTAATTGATACACATATACATTTAGATGATAAAAGATATGAAGATGATTTAGATGATGTTTTAAATCGTGCTAGAGAGGGTGGGGTGAAAAGATTTATTATCCCTGGGGCTGATCCATCTACACTAGATAGAGCAGTAGAGATAGCTCAAAACTATAAAGATGTGTTTTTTGCCATAGGTGTTCACCCTTACGATATAGAATCATTTGAATCTCTTGATTTTGAGAAATATGTAAACCATGAAAAATGTGTAGCGATTGGTGAATGTGGGCTTGACTACTTTAGATTAGATGGTAGTGATGAGGAGAAAGAGACTGAAAAGCAGAATCAAAAGAAAGTTTTTATAGCACAAATAGAGTTAGCTAAAAAGTATAAAAAACCTCTTATAGTTCATATAAGAGATGCTTCTAGTGATTCTAAAAAGATACTACTTGATTATAATGCTTCAGAAGTTGGTGGAGTTTTACACTGTTTTAATGCTGATGAGGAGTTACTTAGTTTAGCAAAAGAGAACTTTTACTTCGGAATGGGTGGAGTTTTAACTTTTAAAAATGCTAAAAAGCTAGTAAATGTTTTACCAAAAATACCAAAAGATAAACTACTTATAGAGACAGATGGACCATACTTAACACCAACACCACATAGGGGTGAGCGAAATGAGCCATTATATACAACTTTAGTAGCAGATAAAATATCTGAGCTATTAGATATTTCACTAAAAGATATTAAAAACTTAACCACTACAAATGGTTTAGAACTTTTTCATATCGCTTGATAGAGTTCAAAAGATAAATTTACAATATTTTAATATTTTTTTAGGTAAAATAGGCTTTAAATTCTAAATAATAAAAGCTATATATGATAAAATATTTTTTAATACTTCTATTTCCACTTTTTTTAAGTGGAAACCTAACATACTCCTCTAATTCAAATAGGGAGATCTCTACTCTTGAATCTTTTGATATAGAACCATCATTTTTATATGATCCTATTATGAATAAGATGAAAAATAGGATAGATAAAGATAAACATTTTTTTAAAGCTATGAATAATGCTTATATATTTATACCTAGTATAAAAAGTATTTTAACAAAATATAAAATACCTCAAGAGTTTTTATATTTAGCTATGGCTGAATCAAATTTCTCAAATGTAGCATACTCTAAAAAAAGTGCTTCGGGATTATGGCAGTTTATGCCAAGAACAGGTAAACTTTTTGGTTTAAGGATAGATGAATATGTTGATGAGAGAAGAGATTTAATCAAATCAACAGAAGCAGCAGCGAAATATCTATCTTTTTTACATAAAAAATTTGGAAAATGGTATCTTGCTGCTATCGCTTATAATTGTGGTGGTGGTAAACTTAGCCGTGCTATTAAAAAAGCCAAAAGTGATGAGTTAGCTACACTTTTAGATGAGAAAAAACGCTATATTCCAAAAGAGAGTAGATACTATATAAGAAAAATAGTTGCTTTAGCTATTATAGGTAGTGATGAGAAGTTTTTGTTAAAACATGAGTATGCTCACCTTTTAAACAGAGCAAATGCTTACTCTATATCTAGTGTAAATATACCAAGTGGTGAATCTTTAAAAAGGGTTTCAAAGCTTATATCATTACCATTAAGTGAACTAAAATCTTTAAATAGACACCTAAAGTATGATTTTGTACCACCATACGAGAAAGATTATACTATCTATATACCTTATGTTAAGTTATCAGATTTCAAGCAAAAGTATTATGAAACCTCAACAAAACATACATATAAAATTTATACTGTAAAAAGTGGTGATAATCTATCTCGTATAGGTAAAAAGTATAAAGTACCATATAAAGTTATAATGGATTTTAATAAACTTAAAAACACTAGATTGAAGCTTAAACAAAAGCTTATAATCCCTATCTTAGTAAATAACAAAAGTAAGGATATAACTAAAACTAAATTTTACTATTTGGTAAAAAAAGGTGATACACTAGATTCTATCTCTAAAAGATATAAAGTGAGTATAAATGATCTGAAATCAAACAACAATTTAAAAAGTAGTTTGATTAGAATTGGTGATAGGTTAAAAATTTATGAGTAAAATTTTAATATTGATCAGTTTATCTTTTATGGTTATATTTTCAGGTTGTAGCACAAAAGGTTCAAGGGTTTATAAATCTCAAAAATATTACCACCCAGCTAAACATTACCCAGCAAGTGGACACCATTATAGTAAGTTAGTAAATAATGGCGATTACTTAAGACTTAAGATGAAACCTTATGTTGTAAGGGGGAAAAGGTATAACCCAATCTTTGTAAGTGTTGGTGATAAGTTTAAAGGTTATGCTAGTTGGTATGGACCAGATTTCCATGGTAAACTCACTTGTAATGGTGAGAAGTATGATATGCACGGTATGACAGCTGCTCATAAAACATTACCTATGAATACAATGGTAAAAGTTACAAATAAAAGGAATGGTTTATCTACTGTTGTTCGTATAAATGATAGAGGTCCATTTGTGGGGACAAGAATCATAGATCTATCAAATAGTGCGGCTAAAAAGATAGATATGATAGGTACAGGTACAGCACCAGTTGAATTAGAGGTTGTTGGTGTTGACCCAAGTTTGAGTAAAAAAACTAAAAAAGTAAACAACAATATCAGATATACTAAGAAAAAAAAGAGAGATAATCATAAATATGCTCTCCAAATAGCCTCTTTTTCAAAGATTGATGGTGCTTTAGCTCTTCAAGAGAAGTATGATAACAAAGATGGATATAAAACTATCATTAAAGATATAGATGGTGATGGTGTAAGATATTATAAAGTTTTACTTAGAGGTTTTAAAACAGAAGATGAGATTAGAAACTATAAAGCAGATAGTATTTTTAAAAACTCATTTATAGTAAGAGAGGATTGATATGATAACTAAGAGCAGAACAACAAAAGAGACAGATATAACGATTTCATTAGATATAAATGGAACAGGGAAGAGCAATATAGATAGTGGTGTTGGTTTTTTAGACCATATGTTAGAGAGTTTTTCTAAACACTCACTAATAGATCTTGATATTAAATGTAAAGGTGACACACATATAGATGATCACCATTCAGTAGAAGATATAGGGATTGTTTTAGGTTCACTATTGGCTGAAGCTATCTACCCAGTTAAAAATATGGAAAGATTTGGTAGTGCTAATATTGTTATGGATGAGGCTTGTGTAAGTTGTGATTTAGATCTGAGCAATAGACCATTTATTGTTTATGAGATAGAGTTAGATGGTAAAGTTGGAAATTTTGATACAGAGTTGGTAGAGGAGTTTTTTAGAGCATTTGTTTTAAACTCAAGAATGAGTACACATATAGTGGCTATAAGGGGTAAAAATAAACATCATCTGATTGAGGCTGCTTTCAAGTCTGTGGCTGTTGCTATCCGTAGAGCTATAATACCAAACGATAGAGTTGGGATTCCTAGTACAAAAGATATGTTATGATTGAGCTTATAGTTTTAGATGTTGATGGTTGTTTAACCGATGGTGGACTTATCTACTCAGCAGATTCTATTGAGAGTAAAAGATTTAATGTAAAAGATGGTCTTGGAATCTCAACTTGGGTTCGTATGGGGCATAAGGTAGCTATCATTACAGGTAGAGATTCTACTATTGTTAAAAAAAGAGCAGATGAGCTTGGTGTGGAGTATCTATATCAAGGGATAAAAGATAAAGATAGAGTTTTAAGAGAGTTGGTTAAATCGTTAGGTCTTGATTTTTCTAATGTTGCTGCGATTGGTGATGATCTCAATGATTACAATATGCTAAACCTAGTTGGTAAAAGTTTTACACCTAAAAATGGTGTAAAAGAGATTAAAAATATAGTAGATTGTGTGTTATCTTATGATGGTGGTGATGGTGCTGTTCGTGAGATGATAGATATTTTAGTAGATGAAAACAACCAAAAAGAGCAGTTTTTATCTTTATGGTCAATTTAATATGAGGGTATCGTTATAAATATAAATCTTTTTTTTCTAATTTTATTATTTGGTCTAATGATGATATATTTTTTCTTTAAACCTTTAGATATTAAAGAGCAAACATTTACAGATGTACCAATCTTTGAGATTTCATCTTTTAATCTATATGAGGTGGATAAAAAAAGTGTAACAACTGTGATGAATGGTGATAAAGCTATAAAATATAGTGATAGATATAAAATCTCTAATATTAATTATACCGATAACTCTGAAAAATATTTAGCAAATATGAGAGCTAACAACGGTATATATAAAGATGATATAATCACACTAAATGGTGATGTGTTTTATGATAGAGAAGATGGTTTAGCATTTAAAAGTGATATGTTAACTTATAATAAAAAAACAAATCTAACTAAAACAGATAAAGATTTTGTGTTATATAAAAATGAAAATAGTATAAGAGGAACATCGCTTATATATAATAATGTTTTAAACAAGCTACAAGCAGATAATGTTGTGGTTAAATACCAACTAGGAGAATCTAAAAAATGAGAATATTGATATTTTTTACACTTTTTTTTACAACAGCTTTGATTTCACAAGAGTTGGTTATAAAAGCAAATGAGTTTAAAACAGATGAGAAAACAGGAATCACAGTTTTTAATGGTGATGTAAACATCATAAAAGGTGCTGATGAGTTAAATGCTTCTAAAATAACAGTATATATAAATAAAAAAAGGGAACCTATCAAGTATGTAGCTAGTGGAGATGTATCTTTTGTGATAAAAACAAAAAAAGATGATATTTATAGTGGTTCTGCTCAAAAAGTTATATATTTGCCAATAAAAAAAGAGTACCATTTTTATGGTAATGTGATTTTAAAACAGTTAAATGATGAAAAAACAATAATTGGTGAAGAGGTGGTTTTAAAAACTATCGATGGTGAAGCTTATGCTAAGGGTGCTAAGAAAGAGCCAGTTATTATGATTTTTGATATACCAAACCAAGAGGAAAAATAGATGATAGATATAGTAAATGCTAAGTTTGTAACTTCAGCTCCAAATGTGTTAGCAGCACCAGAATCGGATGAGCAAAACGAAGTTGTTTTTATGGCTCGTTCAAATGTTGGTAAGAGTTCATTACTGAATGCCCTTACAAATCATAAAGGTTTGGCAAAAGTATCCTCTACACCAGGTAAGACAAGACTTATAAACTACTTTGATGTAACATTTATGAACAGGGAAGATAATAGTAAATCTTTTGCTCAGTTTGTGGATCTTCCTGGATTTGGTTATGCGAAAGTTTCTAAATCTATTAAACATGATTGGGAAAAGAATCTTACAGATTATATCTCTCAAAGGGAGCAGATAAAACTTTTTATCCATCTTATCGATTGTAGGCATCCACATTTAGATATAGATACATCTGTAAGTGAGTTTTTATTTGAAACAGCTAGAGAGAATCAGTATATATTACAAATTTTTACTAAAATAGATAAACTAAACCAAAAAGAGCAAAACGCACTTAGAAAACAATTTCCAAATGCTATGATGGTATCAAGCTCTAAAAAAAGAGGTATCAAAAAAGCTATAAAAGTTATTTATGATATTTTAGAGGATAAGGATGAGGAAGTTGATGAGAGTTAACTACATAAAAGCTAATCTATCCAACATACCAGAGATGGAGAAGTTAGTTTTACCAGAGGTTGAATCTGGTGTTATACTCGCTAGAAGTGGTGATGAGGTTGCTACAAACATTAGATCATATACTTTAGCTTTTATAGATGGTGAACTTGTTGGTTTTTGTGCTTTACACATACATACTCTTGAATTGGGTGAGATTAGATCACTTATTGTAAAAGAGGGTGTAAGGGGGCAAAAGATAGGTGAGAAGCTTGTTCAAATATCTATTGATGATGGTATAGCTCTAGGTCTTAAGAGGGTGCTTAGTTTAACATATAAAGCATCTTTTTTTGAAAAACTGGGGTTTGTAGAGATTCCAAAAGAATCGTTACCTGAACAGAAGATTTGGGCTGATTGTATTAAATGTAAACATTTTCCTATATGCAACGAAGTATCACTAATAAAAAATTTATAGAGATTTTTATATATATTACACTATTTGTGATATATGAATCTCTGAGCAGTATCTACCTTTTTTTACCACCTTTATTTGCTTTATTATTTATAATTTTTATGAAAATGTTAGATAATAATGATCTATCTGGTGTTTTTTTAGTATCGTTTTGTTTAGTGGTTTTTGAAGCAGATAAAAGTTATCTTTTATTTAGTTCTATCATATACTTTTTATTGTTATATAAATTTTTAGTTCCTAAATTACAACAAAATATAGGTTGTAGTAGTTGTTTAAAACTTATATATGTTGTATTAGCATATATTGGGTTTTATATATTCTCATTTCTTTTAGCTAAAATATTTTTATTACCAACCCCTAGTATCAATTACTATATAATTTATTATATAATCATTGAGTTTTTTATAGTGAGTTTATTATGAGAGTAAAGTTTATTTTATCTATCTTTGTTTTGATTTGGGTAACCATAGTTGTTAGGGTGTTTGTTTTGGCTGTTGAATCTAACAGTTATTATAAAAATCTTTCATATAGTAACACTATGAGAACTATTAAGATAGCACCTGTTCGTGGTGAGATAGTAGATAGAAACAACAAACCTATCGCTATAAACAAGCTAGGGTTTAAGATACAACTGCGTCCACATCTGCTATCTAAAAAAAATAGAGATATTTTTGATTCAGAGATTGAAACATTGGTAAAGTTGTTACCAAATTTAGATTCTAAAAAGCTTATTAAAAATTATAAGAAAAAAGATTCGTACTACAACCATAATTTTATAGATATTGTTAATTTTATCTCTTATGAGGAGATTATGCCTATATATTCTATTTTGAATCTTAGAAAAAATATTAAAATTATTCCAGCTCCAAAGAGATACTATCCATATTCTAAAATTGGTTCACATATTATAGGTTATGTTGCTCGTGCTAATAGAAAAGATATAAACAAAGATAAACTTCTAAAGCTTATAGGTACTACTGGAAAAACAGGTCTTGAGAAATATTATAACAAATATTTACAAGGTGAAGAGGGTGAGAGAAAGGTTAAAGTTAATGCGAGTAATCAAGAGATAGAGGAGTTATCTTACAAAAAGCCGATAGAGGATAAAAAACTTATATTAAACATAGATATAGAGCTTCAAAAATATATATCTTCACTTTTTAAAGATAGATCTGGGACGGTTATAGTTATGGATGTAAATGGTTCAATCCTATCTGCTAGTAGTTACCCTGAGTATGATCTAAATATCTTTGTATCTGGTATCTCTCATAAGATGTATAATAAACTAGCAAACTCATTAGAGCATCCATTTACAAATAAGATAACTCATGGTTTATATCCCCCTGGTTCAAGTATAAAAACAGGATTAGGGCTTATCTATATATCTAATCTTAAAAGAGGTTATAAAGTTAACTGTGAATCATCATTTCCATTAGGTAAAAGGGTTTTTAGATGTTGGAAGAAAAGGGGTCATGGAAAAACAGGTATTGTAAAAGCTATTAGAGAGAGTTGTGATGATTTTTTCTATAAAGGTGGGGTTAAAATAGGTATCAAAAAGATGAGTGAGGGTTTATCTAGGTATGGGCTAGGTAAAAAAACAGGTGTTGATCTACCAAATGAGTTTATAGGGATAGTACCATCAAGAGAGTGGAAAATGAGAAAATATAATCGTCCTTGGTATATTGGTGAAACAGCCAATAGTTCTATTGGTCAAGGTGATTTTTTAGTAACACCTATCCAGATAGCAACACTAACAGCTTTGATGGCGACAGGTAAACTACCAACTCCACATTTTGTAAAAAAGATAGGGGATAAAGTTGTTAAACCAGAGTTAAGTGAGCCATTAACTAAAACTGAACTTAAAAATCTACCTATAATCCAAAAAGCTATGTATCAGGTTTGTTACCACCCAAAAGGTACAGCATCTAACCATATAAAAAACTGTAAAATCAAAATAGCAGGTAAAACAGGTACAGCACAAGTTGTAAAGATTAAGCAAGATATAGAGAAGAGGAGGTTGGAGCATGAGATCTCTTACTATAACCGTTCTCATGCTTGGTTTACGACATACGGGCCATATAAAAATCCTCAGTATATTGTTTCTGTTTTAGTTGAACATGGTGGTCATGGTGGATTAGCAGCTGGTGATATGGTCTCTAAAATCTACAACAAACTTCTAACTTTAGGGTATATCAAGAGATGATATTATTTTAAAATAGAAAAGATATAGTATAATTTTATATGATTAAATTAAGCACAGAACTTCTAAATAATATTCCAGTTTTTAATGGTTTAGATTCTAAAGAATTAAACTTGTTAAAAAATATCTCTAAGTTAAAATTTTATAAAGATTCTCAGATAGTATTTTATGAGGGTGATGATAGTCTAAATCTTTACATACTTATAGATGGTAAAATAGATATTTATAAAACAAATCTAAAAGGTAAAGAGATAAAATTAAAACAATTTTTACCATACTCTTTTATAGCAGAGGTTTCTAACTATAATCATATACAATTTCCAGCGACAGCAAAGTCAGTAGGGGAATCTATTGTTTTATCTATCGATTATCAACAATTTGAAGAAAAACTTTTATACCATAAGAGTATTGCTCCGATGATTATTAAGTCTATCTCAAACAAAGTTTTAGTTTTAGAGAAGCTTATATCTGAAAATCTAACTATGGATGCGACACAAAGAATAGCTAAATTTATATATGAAAATGGTGAATGTTTAATCAACCAAAAACACCATATAATAGCAAATAGACTAAATATCACCCCCGTAACATTTTCAAGAATCTTAAAAAAATTTAAACAACAAGATATTATCTCTTCTACAAACTATATTTTAGATAAAAAGCTACTAAAAAAAGAGTTTTCTTAACATATGTAAATGCTTTATTTTTTTTATTAGAGTAAACTCTATTAAAATTAAATATAAGAGAGAAAATATGAGTATGTTTTGTAATCAATGTGAAATGAGTATGCCAAATGGTTGTGGTAGTGCTGGTCAAACTGTAGGAACGTGTGGTAAAGATGAAACTTTAGCAAATCTTCAAGATACTATGATTTATGGTTTAAAGGGTCTAGCTGCTTATAGAGAGCATCTAAATGAGTTAGCTCCGACTGAGACTAAAAATGTTGATGATGTTATGAGCGAAACTCTTTATTTTACACTTACAAATGTAAACTTTAACTTTGATGACCATATAAAACAACTTATGAAAGTTGGTTCTGCTGGTGTTGAAGTTATGGATAAACTTTCAAATACCCACACAGGTAAGTTTGGAATCCCAACTCCAGTTGAGATCTCTCAAAATGTTGTTGAGGGTAAAGCTATATTAGTTAGTGGTCACAACTTAGAGATGTTTGAAGAGCTTTTAAAAGCTACTGAGGGTAAAGGTATAAATGTTTATACACACTCAGAGATGTTACCAGCTCACGGTTACCCTGAACTTAGAAAATATAAACATTTAAAAGGTAATGTTGGTAAAGCTTGGTTTGATCAAGTGAAACTTATGGAGAGATTTAAAGGTACATTTGTTGTAAATACAAATTGTATAGTTCCACCTAAAAAAGATGCTGATTATTTAGATAGAGTATTTACTTATAAAATTGTAGGTATTGAGGGTGCTAAAAAGATTGAAGGGTTTGATTTTACAGAGTTAATTGAGAGAACTTTAGCTTGTGAAGATACTGTTATGGAAGATGATTTAACACTTACAACGGGTCATCACTATAAAACTATATTAACTTTAGCTCCACAAATTTTAGAAGCTATTGAGAGTGGTAAAATTAAACAATTCTTTGTGATAGCTGGTTGTGATGCTCCAGGTAAAGCAGGAAACTATTATAGAGAGATGGCTGAGAATCTTCCTAAAGATTGTGTTATTATCACTTCATCTTGTGGTAAATTTAGATTTAACGATATTGATTTTGGAAATATTGAGGGAACAGAGATTCCTCGTTATTTAGATTTAGGTCAATGTAACGATTCTAATGGTGCTGTTGAGATTGCTAAAGCTGTAAGTTCTGCTTTAAATGTACCTATAAATGATTTACCAGTTTCAATCGTTCTTAGTTGGATGGAGCAAAAAGCTGTTATCATTTTACTAGCTTTATTTAGTTTAGGTATTAAAAATATCTATCTTGGACCAAAAGCTCCAGAGTTTTTAAATGATGACATAACTAACTTTTTAGTAGATACTTTTGATCTACATTATACAGGTGATGCTAAGGAGGATCTTAAAAATCTTTTAATCTAACTCTATTTATAGTTGGGATTTTCCCAGCTATAAGCTATTTATAGTTAAAATAGTGTAAATTTAACATTAAGTGCTAAAAGAGGTATAATGAATGATCTATTGAATCAGATTCAAAAAAAGAAACAATTATTAGATAAATTAAGACCGCTATCTACTTTACAAATCAAAAATTTAAAAAATGTATATGATATTCAACTTACATATAATTCTAATGCCATTGAAGGATCAACATTAACTTATAGTGAAACAAAGCTTATTTTAAATGAGGGTATCACAATAGGTGGTAAAACTATCAATGAACACCTAGAGACTATAAACCATCAAGAAGCTATTAGTTTTATAGAGAGTATGGCAAATATAGATACTAAAGAGATTACACTTGTTGATATAAAAAATATCCATCATCTTATACTAAAAGGTATTGATAAAAAAAATGCTGGTACTTACAGAAAACAGAATGTTGGAGTAGTTAAGCAAGATGGTGAGATACATAACTTTGTAGAACCTATAAATATAGATGAAGAGATGAATGATTTTATTGATTGGTTACATAATCAAACTACTGATGAACCTATCTTACTTGCTACTTTAGTTCATCTAAAATTTGTTTCTATCCATCCATTTATAGATGGAAATGGTAGAACAGCTAGGTTACTAATGAATCTGATCCTTTTACAAAATGGTTACCCTCAAGCTATTATTAAAATCTCAAATAGAGCTACATATATACAAGCTATTGAAAACTTTCAACAAAGCAGTAGTGATGAATATATGGAGTTTTATGAGGTAGTTTTAAATAGTGTAAATGATAGTTTAGATCTCTATTCAAATATTGTTACTAATGATATAAAGATAATATAGAGTTGAGTTTGAAAATAGATTTCTTAACAATCAATCTTCAAACTCTTTTTTTATCTCTATAAACTCATCTTTATGATCTAAAAATATTTTTACTAACTCAGGATCAAATTGTTCTCCCGATTCTTTTTCAAATAGATCTACAACCTTTTCAAATGGCCAAGCTTTTTTATAAACTCTATCAGATACTAGAGCATCAAAAACATCGGCGATAGCAACAATACGAGCATAGATAGAGATCTCATCACCTTTGATTCCTCTTGGGTAACCGTTACCATTAAAATGTTCATGGTGTTCATAAGCTATATCTGCTGCCATACTAAGTATAGGGAGTGTTGAACCAGCTAGTATATTGTAACCGATAGCAGCGTGTGTTTTCATAATATCCCACTCTTCAGCATTAAGTCTATCACTTTTTAGTAAAATAGAATCTGGGATTGCGATTTTACCCATATCGTGCATAGTTGATGCTATAAATATAGTATCTATCTCTTGATTACTAAGTCCATAGTATTGTGCTAAAATTTTAGAGTAATGCGCAACCCTTTGTATATGGTGACCACTCTCTTTACTTCTTGATTCTACAGATTCACCCATTCTATATATAAGTTCATATTGGGTATTTTTTATCTCTTTATTTAACTCTATAATCTCCGTAATATCGTGACGGATAGCTATATATTCAACTAAATTATTTTCATTATCATATATAGGTGAGATAGAAGCATCAACCCAGTAAGTTGATTTATCTTTTGCTAGATTTGGAATTTTCCCTGTCCAAGTTTTACCACTTTTGATTGTTGACCATAACTCTTTAAATGCTTCTTTAGGTAGATGTGGATCTCTTACAATATTATGTGGCTTACCAATAAGATCTTTTGAATTATAACCAGATATATCACAAAAAGCTTGATTCACATAGGTGATGATACCTTTCTTATCGGTTTTAGAGACAATAGTTGAGTTATCTATCGCTTTTTTATAATCCTCTAAAAGTTTTTGTTTCTCTAACATCTTTTTATTTGTACGAAACAGTATGATAGTTAAGATTATAGATACTATAATCGTTACCAACCAAAAAATAATATGGTAGTAGAGTAGGGTTGTTAAACTAGATTCTTTATCTTCTATCTGTATTTCAATCTCTCTAAGATATGTTTTGATGTTAGAATCTATATCTTTAATAGCACAAGTTGATAGTTTGAACCACTCTATCGATGAGATAGTTACATCTTTTAATCTTTTATCAACGATAGTTTGGATGATTTTATTTGTTTTTACAAAACACTCTTTTTTTACTGTTGAATTTGTTTGAGTTGAGATTAAAGATAGATTCTCTTTATTTTGGTTTAGGTAGTTTTGTACTAAAGTTTGAGTTCTGATTATAGAAGTATATTTATCTTTAATGATTTTTTTATCCTCTATGATAGAACCTATCTCCGCTCTTAGTTCACCAAGATACTCTTGTACTAAATTACTATTTTGGTATATGATAAAGTGATTTTTTATATCTTGATCGTTTACAAAAAGTAGTAGTTTTTTTGTTTCTAAAAGCATATTAAAGATCAGTTTTGTATATATCTCAAACGCTTCTTGTTGAGTATATTTGTTTGTATTTATCTTTAAACGGATATCGTTTATCTTTTTGGCTAACTTTGATGACTTAGTTTCTAACAAAGCCTTATCCATATATACTCTTTGATTTTGTAAAAGTCTTAAAGTTTTTTGGTTTTGAGCAGAGTAGTATATGTTACTAAGACCTCTCTCTTTTTGTAACTCTTGTATAAGTGTTTTTAGATGTAGTATCTTTTCAAGTTTAATGTTAACTTGTTCAATGTTTGAAATTCTTTTAGTTATGGAACTTATATCTGAATAGATAGCGAAAGAAAACACAAGCAGAAATAGTGAAAATACCAGGTAAGTTAATTGTTTATTAATAATCATTCCGAATTATATATTAATATTATTACATTAAAGTTACAAAAATGGGTAAATATTAATTTTTTTGTATATAAATCACCATTTGATGATCTATATACTTAAACTTTAAATAGAGTTTTGGATAAAAAGAGCTAGTATGATAAGTAAAAATATTGCTCCAGCTTTATTATAAAGTTTGTTCGCTAAAATAAATAGAAGAGTAACAGATGCTACTAACATAGTTAACATATCAAATTGAGTATTTGCTAGATTCACACTTAGTGGAGAGATTAAAGAAGCTCCCCCTAAAACCATAGAGAAGTTTGCTACATTTGAGCCTATGATGTTACCTATACTCATCTCAGCATTACCTTTTTTGATAGCTACAAGAGATACTATAAGCTCAGGTAAAGATGTACCTAAAGAGATAAGAAATATACCTATAATCCACTCACTAACACCAAAAACTCTTGCGATATTTGTACCACTATCTACAACAAAAGAGGCACCACCGATAGTTAAGGTAAAACCTATAACTAAAAAACCGATAGTTTTAGCCCAATCAAACTTTTCAGATGCTAAATCTTCATCTATCTCACCCTCTAAATCCTCTTTAGAACTAGAAAATAGGAAGAAAATATATGATGCCATTAGTAGTAGATATAAAATCCCATCAAATCTACCAATCTCACCATCTTGAATCATAACAAAAAATAGAATCATAGGTACAACTACCCAAGCACTATCTAATGAGAAAAGATCTCTATTTGGTTTCATATCTTTTGCTATTAGAAAAACTATACCTAAAACCATAGTTATGTTAAAAATTACACTACCAACAACATTTGCTACTGCCATATCACTTTTACCATTAGCAGATGCCATCATAGAAGCTGCCATCTCAGGTAGTGATGTTCCAAAAGCTACTAAAGTAGCACCAATCACAAAATGTGAAATATTAAAATGTAGTGCTATCCTCTCAGATTCTTTTATTATAAAATCAGCTCCATAAATCAAAGCACCCATCGCTACAAAAAATATCACAAAATCCATATCTATCCTTGTGTTCTTACTATCAAACTTTTTGGTAAATTAAACTTCTCTATAAGTTTAGCCTCTTTCTCTCTCATCTCACCATTATCTACCTCATGGTCAAACCCTAGTAGGTGTAGTAAACCATGTATAAATAGTAGTGAAAGCTCATCATCGTTAGTGTGTCCAAACTCTTTAGCTTTATCCTCTACAAATGATGAAGATATAACTATGCTACCTAATGGAGCCATAGGCATATCATCATAAGGGAAACTTAAAACATCTGTACTTTTATCTATATTTCGATGTTGGTTGTTTATCTCTTGAATCTCTTCATTTGAGGTTATTATAAGTTCTATCTCTTTATCTGTAAGAGTTTTTGCTACGGAGTTTAAAAACGGTTCATTGACTTCTAGTGAAGTTCTGTTGTCTAGTTCAATCATAAGTGGGATTATATCGAATGTGGCTTATAAATCATACACAAGGTGTGTATGATTTTGGTATGTGGTAAATTATGCCATTAAGTTTAGGCTATTTCCCATACCAGTTTTTTGAGCAGTCATCTCTTTTGATTGCTCAGTTGAACTCTCAATAATTTTAAGAGCTTGTTGCTCTTGTGTATCGATAGACTTTTTCATAGTATCTACCTGAATATCACTTGAGTTTGTGCTTGTAGTACCTGTTGTTGTACTTGTTCCACTTATATTCATAATATCTCCTTATTAAATATATGTTTACACAATTGTATAACTTATTTCTTTTAAACTATATTAAATTTTTTTATTATATGTTAGAATCAACTTATGAATAAAAAAATAGAGAATAAAAAAGCAGTATGTGTAATGAGTGGTGGTATGGATTCTACACTTAGTGCTTATATGATGAAAAATGATGGTTATGAGATAATAGGTGTCCATTTTAACTATGACCAAAGAACACAAACTAAAGAGTTAGAGTGTTTTAATAGTATCTGTGATGATTTGGATGTTAATGAGAGATATATTTTAGATTTAGATTTTTTTAAACAGCTTGGTGCTTCAGCATTAACAGATAAAAATATAGATGTTCCAACTGGTGGAGTGGAGGATGGTGTTCCTGTTACTTATGTGCCATTTAGAAATGGAATCTTTTTAAGTATGTCTGGTGCTATCGCTGAGAAAGAGGGTGCTGAGGTTATAAGCATAGGTGTTGTTGAAGAGGATAGTAGTGGTTATCCTGATTGTAGAGAGAGCTATATAAAGAGTATGGAAGAATCTATAAATCTAGGTACAAAAGATGAAACAAACATAGAGATCAAGATGCCATTAGTTCATCTTAAAAAATCACAAATAGTTCAAAAAGCGTTAGAGTTAGATGTACCATTAAAGCTTACTTGGAGCTGTTATAAAAATGAAGATAAAGCTTGTGGAGTTTGTGATAGTTGTAGGCTTAGATTAAATGGTTTTAAAATTGCTGGAGTTAAAGATCCATTAGTTTATGAATAAAATTAGTACCATTATTTTTAAAGATTTAGAGATAGAGCATATAACTAAATCATCTCTTAAAAATAGCTATATAAGTGTAAAAGATTCTAAGGTTATTTTAAAAACACCAAAGGTATCTAAAATTTATATAGATAAACTACTTTTTGATAAAGAGAGATGGATAAGAAAGCAGATTTTAGAACAAGAGAGTAGAGAATCAAAAGAGATAAACTTAGAGGATGAAGTTTTATTGTTTGGTGATATATATAGTATAGATTCTGATGAGGTGAAATTTTTAAGAGAATCGTTAGAAAAATTAAAAGAGCCAAATCGTGAAAAAATTTTAAGATACTACGATAAGTTTTATAAAGTTAAATCTATGGAGTATCTAACCCCTAGATTAAATCATTTTTCAAATCTAATGGGGCTAGAGTATAAAGAGTTAAAATTTAGAAAAATGAGAAGTAGGTGGGGGAGTTGTAGCTCAAAAGCCACTATAACACTCAATAGTGAACTTATGAAAGTAAAAAAAGAGTTGATAGATTATGTGTTGGTTCACGAATTAGTACATCTAAAATATATGAATCACTCAAAACAGTTTCACTCTTTAGTGGAAAAATATCTATATAATTCATCTAGTTTAAGAAAAGAGTTAAAAGGGGTATCACTTTGATATAAATTAATACAAAATTAACTCTTTTTAGATACTATATTTGTAAATTTATATGGAGTTATATTATGTATTTCAAAACTATTTTCTTATCTTTCTTGGTGATAATTTCTGCTTTTTCTACACTAGAAGCTAGTTCATTTTCTAAGATGGCTACTCTTAAACCTCTTTATACTCAAGATGGTAAACAGAAGTATTGGTGTCCTGTGTGTGGTATGGATATAAAAACATTTTACAAAACCTCTCACACTTCACAACTTCATAATCATAAAAATAGACAATATTGTTCACTTAGATGTTTAGCTGTTGATATGAAAGAGTATAAGATAGATATAAACACTATAAAAGTTGTTGATGCTTCAACTCAAAAACTTATACTAGCTAAAGATGCTTACTATGTTGTTGGTTCTAAAGTTAAGGGTACTATGTCTAAAGTTAGCAAGTTGGCATTTGCCACAAAAAAGTCTGCTGAAGATTTTGTAAAAAAGTATAAAGGTAAGATTGTAGATTTTAAAACTGCTTTATCTATGGCACAAAAATCTTTAAACTCTGATATAGCAATGATTACAAAAAAGAAGATGAAAAAAATATACCCTATGGGTAAAAATATTTTTCATAAGATGTGTAATGAAAATATAAACCTCAACAACTATATAGAGATAAATCAATTAAAGTCAGATATAAAAGCTAGAAAACTATGTAAACCTTTAAATAAAAAGCAGTTTCAAGCCTTAGCACTTTACCTTTGGGAAGTGAAAAGATTTGGTGATTTAGATAATATAACAGGGACAATCAAAGTAACTAAAGATGAAAAATGTCCAGTTTGTGGTATGTTTGTATATAAATACCCTAGATGGGCTACACAAATCTTTTACGGCCCTAAACACTACTCATTTGATGGTGTAAAAGATATGATGAAATATTATTTTATGAAAGGTCATAAAGATGGGATTAGTAAGATGTTAGTTACAGACTACTACTCACAAAAAGCGATAGATGCTACAAAAGCTTACTATGTGTCAGGTAGTGATGTTTATGGTCCTATGGGTAATGAGCTGATTCCTTTTATAAATAAAGATGATGCTAAAACTTTTATGCTTGATCATAAAGGTAGTGAGATTTTACTTTTTGGTGATATAACTCAAAAAAGAGTTTATAATTTAGATGAATAAAAAGAGTAGATACACTTTTTATCTCTTTTTCATACTTTTTATATTTCTAGGTTTAGAGTTAGTTTATGTTAACAAGACAAATATGGTAGGTGATGATTCTTTACTAAAAAAGAATCAGTTTGTATCTCTTAGTGGTTTACCAGATTTAGCCATCGGTAGTGATACTCCATATATACGACATAGAAGTTTAGCAAATGTTGCCTCTATATATAAAGATGATGGAAGTTTGAGGGAATACTCGATTCTATCCTATACCATTTCAGATTCAAAGAAGAGTTATGAGAAATAAAATAAATATATACCTAATCGAGTATGCGATAAACTCTATACTTAGACAAAAATATAAAGCTATCTTTATCACTACTGTTTTTACAATACTCATATTTTTACTAACTGCTGTTTTTTTTATAACCAACTCTTTAAGATATGAGTTAGATTCAACAGTAGATTCCCTCCCTGAAATTACCATTCAAAATATAAAAGCTGGTAGAGAGTGTGATATAGATGTAGATATGGTTGATGATATTTTAGGTATTGCTGGTGTTAATGATGCTATTGCTAGAGTTTGGGGTTACTACTACTTTAAAAATGGTGGTGTAAATCTCTCTTTAGTTGGTGTTGATGAGTATGAGAAGCAATATAAAAAATCTTTTTCAAACATAGTAGAGAAGTTTGACTTAAACTCTAAAACTCCATCTATGGTTTTAGGTAGTGGTGTTGAGAAGATATTTAAAGATAGTTATTATGATAAGTATTTTAATTTTATAAAACCTGATGGAACTCTAAAAAAGGTTTATATAGCTGGTGTTTTTGATGGTGCTACTGAGTTAGAATCTAACGATATGATAGTGATGAGTAAAGAGCTACTTAGAGAGATATTTGATATAGATGAAGATAAAGCTACCGATATAGTGGTAAAAGTGGCTAATCCACAAGAGGTGGCAACAATAGCTTCTAAAATAGGGTTGATGTTTCCAAACACTAGAGTTATAACTAAACAAGATTTTAAAGTTAGTTATCAAAATATTTTTGATTATAAGAGTGGTGTTTTTTTAGCACTTTTTATAGTCTCTTTATTTACATTTTTTATTATCATATATGATAAAGCTAGTGGGCTTAGTAGTGAGGAGAAAAAAGAGATAGGAATCTTAAAAGCGATAGGTTGGAGAGTAGATGATGTTTTGAAAGAGAAATTTTATGAAGCTTTTATAATCTCATTTTTCTCTTACATCGTTGGTGTTAGTTTAGCTGTTGGGTATGTTTATATATTTCAAGCACCACTACTAAAAAATATCTTCATAGGTTACTCTGATCTAAAAGTTAGTTTTGAGTTGCCATTTATCTTTGATATTCAAACATTAGTGTTGGTTTTTTTACTTACGATTCCTATCTATGTAGGTGCTACCATCATACCATCGTGGAGAGTAGCTACACTAGATGCTGACGAGGTTATAAGATGATAGAGTTAAAAGAGATAAATAAAGTTTATGAGATAAATAAAAACCATAAAGTTGAAGCATTAAAAAATATAAACCTTACTATAAATGAGGGTGAACTTATAGTGCTAAAAGGTGCTAGTGGTAGTGGGAAAAGTACCATTTTATCTCTCATAGCTGGGTTATCTAAACCAACAAGTGGTGAGGTTATAGTAGATTCTAAGCAGATCTCAAAACTTTTAGATAACTTTAGTTCTGTTTATAGAAGAGATAACATAGGGTTTATCTTTCAAAAATACAACCTCATCCCAACTCTTAGTGTAAAAGAGAATATCGCATTACCACTTGTACCACTAAACCCAACTACAAAAGAGCTGGAGCAGAAACTAGATAAAGTGATGGATATGTTTCATATCTTACATAAAAAAGATATGGTAGTTAAAAACCTATCTGGTGGTGAACAACAAAGGGTGGCTATCGCCCGTTCTTATGTAAATGACCCTAAAATCATCATAGCAGATGAACCAACGGCAAATCTTGATAAAAAACTATCTCTAAAATTTATAGAGATTCTAAAAGAGTTAAAAGCTTTAGGTAAAACTATCATAGTAGCTACACACGACCCACTTTTTTATGGTTTAGAGTTTGTAGATAGAGAGATAGAGGTTTATAATGGAAGTTTAGTGTTATGATTCTAACCCCTGAAGTTTTAGCGATTCTCATCATAAACACAACTTTAGCTTTTTTCGCATTTATAGCTTTTATACTAAGTGTAAAGATATATCTAAATTGGGATCTAGAATCTAGTAGCACTTTACAGTATAAACTAGAGAAACAGAGTTATCTAACTGCTACTATCATAAAATATATCTTTATCGTAAAAGTACCACTTTTCCTTTTTTTCATATTTACACTCGATAAAATCTCAAATATCCTTATAGGTGCTATGTGTGGGGCAGGGGTGGTTGATGCTACTGAGTATGGAACATACCTTTTTGTGCTTAAAATCATAAATCTTTATATATTTGCTTATTGGTTAGCACTCAACAGTGAAGATATAAAACATGAGAATCAACCATACACAAAACAAAAGTTTGGTATGTTTATCATCTTCTTTCTATTTTTTATGGTTGAGGTGGTTTTAGAGGGTGTTATGTTTAGTGCCATAGATGTTAAAGAGATGGTTGATTGTTGTGGGACTATATACTCAACCTCATCTACTACATATATAGCAGATATACTAAAATTATCGCCATATATCATAGTTGGAATCTTCTATACAAATTTTCTTTTGATAATACTATTTTATTTTTTAAAAAGAAAATATATCTTTAGTTTTTTAAATCTAATTTTTATCATCACATCACTTATAAGTCTTATAGCATTTTTTGGGACATATATCTATCAGTTGCCGACACACCATTGCCCATTTTGCTTTTTACAAAAAGATTATAATTATGTTGGGTATATCATATATATTTTCTTGTTTGTTGGTACATTTTTTGGGATGATAACAGGTTTTGTGGAGACCTCTTTAGAGGAGTTAAACAAAAAGTATAAAATCTCTTTATGGTTTAACATACTCTATGTTGTTTTAGTTACAAGCTATGTGGTTGTTTTTTTCATAAGAAATGGAGTTTGGTTATAAATAAGAGGGTATAAATGAACTTTAGCTATAATATATTGATATTTAATTAAAAGGAAACTAATGAAGAAAATAGTTTTAATATTTATCTTGAGTTGTGGTTTATATGCTAAAACCATAACACATAATGATGTTTATGCTCAATCTGTACTTATTCGTGATCATGTTTATTTTTTGTTGAAAAATTATGGGATAAAGCATCATCATGATGAGATAGTAAAAAGAACAACTATTACGACAAAACTAAAACCACGAAATGCTTGGCAAAAAGCTTATGAGATTTTAATTAAAATAAATATACTTCGCTTAGCTAATGATTTACCTCGTATAGTTCCAATAGGTATAGAACCAGTAGAGCAGTTAAATCCAGATATGGTTTATGGTATGACACAAAGAATCTTAGCAGAAATAAAAATTTTTGAGGTTAGAAAAGGGATTAAAGTACCAGAGTTTAAAGTAAAAAAATTTAATAATAAAACATCATTAGATGTTTATAATCAGTTTTCAAATATATCTGCGACATTTGATGAATTAAACCGTTCAGAATTATCTCCAGATTATGTTTTTGCTGAAACTATGAGAATCTATGATGATTTAACTGTTATGTTAAAATATTTAGGTATCAAAGATGAAACGATTCCATCACCTAGATTGGAAAAAGCTACGCCAAACGATTCTCTTGAAATATCTATGAAAGTTTTAGAGCTTATAAAAAAACTACAAAGAAAAGTTGGTATAAAAACTATCGATTTTTCAAGATTTGATAAAAGAGAAGCAACACCTAGTGATGTTTATACTATTACCGGAGTAATCATAGCTGAACTACAACCTATAAAAGCATATATGGGTCTCACTCATAATATAACACCTCCAGCACTTATTTATGTAAATAAAATTTCAGCAGATATAGAACAGTTGATGGGGTGGAATCTTAGAAAATTGAAGTGTATAGAAAATTTGGATAGGAGATAGATATGAAAAATATGTCACTTTACAATAAAATATTTATCATTTTTACAGTTACACTTTTAATAGCTATAAGTTTGGTTGGTTGGTTTGGGATTAGAAGTACAACAGATGCTTATGTAGATTCTGTTAATGAATTAAGTCAACAAAATACTTATGCTTTAAAAATGGAGATAGAGAAAAAGTTAGAGTATGTTCCTAAGGATGCCCTTTACTCTACAAATTTTTACGCTCTAAAAAAATATATTGTTTGGAACAATATGGGTGAAGAGGAAAAAGCTGAAAAATGGAAGCAGATATTTTCAGATACTTTAGTAGATTTTTTAAATACTAGAAAAGATTACTATAAAGCTAGGGTGATTGATACGGATGGAAAGGAGATGGTATCTGCCAAATATAATAAATCTACAGATTCAACAACTTTAGTTCCATATAATAAATTACAAAATAAAAAGAATAGAGATTATGTAAAAAAAACAAAGCTTTTAAAAAAAGGTGAGTTTTATATCTCTAATATAAACCTAAATATGGAACACGGAAAGATTACTAAACCATATATTCCTGTAATTAGATTTGCGACACCAATAATAGATGTGAATGATAAGCTAGTTGGTATTTTTGTTACTAGTGTATATGCTGATATTGTACTAGATATTATCCAGTCACAATTAAATCTACATAAGGATAAAAAGGTATCTTACTTTTTACTAGATAGAGATGGTAATTATCTTTATAATGAAGATAAAACAAAAAGATGGAATCCACAGTTAAAGCATGGGTTTAATTTTAATAAGGAGTTTTTTGATATATCTAAAAAATTTAAAGATAATGAGAGTGGAGTTTTTACATATCAAAATAAAATATTTTCATTTCATAAAGTTTGTCCATTAGCATCATTGCCAGATAACTACTGGTATATAGTTTCTAGTGTAGATGAAAATGTAGCTCTTTCAAGACTTGATAATTTTAAAATCATTTTTTCAATTATATTTTTACTTGTGATTTTAGCTAGTATTTTCATTGTTCGTTTATTTGTTTTAAAAATTACAACTCCTCTATCTAAAGTTACGAATCAGTTAAAAGCTTTATCAAATGGTAAGATTCAAAAAGAGCATATAGGATATAACTCTAATGATGAGATAGGTGAGATAGTTCATTCAACAGTTAAATTAGTAAATGCTATTGAAACAACTATAAAACAAGCTAATGCTGTTGCTGATGGTGATTTTACTAAAGAGATTAAACTATTATCTACAAATGATGAACTTGGTTTAGCTATAAAGAGTATGACTTTAAGACTAAAAGAGATAACTCAATTAGCACAAAATTTATCTTTTGGTAATTATGATGTAAAAGTTATAGCAAAAAATTCTGAAGATAAATTAGGATTAGCACTTATTAATATGGTTGATTACTTAAGTAATATAACAAAAATAGCAGAATCGATAGCATTGGGTGAGTTAGATATTAATTACAAAGTAAAAGGTGATAATGATAGACTTGGTATAGCTATACTTCAAATGATAGAGTATTTAAAAACGATTCTAAAACAAGCTGATGCTATATCTAAAGATGATTTTAGCAATTCAATAGAAGCTAAATCTAAAAGGGATGAGTTAAGTTTAGCTCTTATCACTATGACACAAAAGTTAAGAGATTCTAGTATTCAAAATAAGAATGAGATATATTTTAGTGAGGGTATAGGTAAATTTAGTGATAGTTTATCTGGTGTAAATAATATCTCTGAATTATCTCGTAAAGCTATAACTGTTGCTAGTAGATATATTGATGCTTCAAGTGGTGTTATTTATAGTTATGATAAAGATAAAGAGGAGTTAAATTTAGTAGCATCTTTTGCTTACATAACTCGTGATAGTTTATCAAATAGTTTTAAACTTGGTGAGGGGATAATTGGTCAAGTAGCATTAGAGAAAGAGGCTATCTTAATAAGAAATATAAAAGATGATGATTATATTGTTCAAAGTGGTACTACTACATCAAAACCAAAAGAGATTTATGCTGTACCACTTATACATGAAGGTGAACTTTATGGTGTTATGGAGTTTATGAGTTATGATGGTTTTAGTAAGATTCATAAAAATTATTTATCTAAAATCTCTAGTATTTGTGCTTCAATGCTTCACACTACAAATCAAAATGTTCAGATTAAAGTTTTATTGGAAAAATCTCAAGAGGCTTTTGAGGAGTTACAAACACAAAGTGAAGAGCTTCAAGAGACAAATGTTCAAATGGAAGAACAACAACAGCAATTAACTTTGCAGTCACATGAATTAAAAATTAAAAATGAAACATTAGCACAAGCCAAAGAGGAGATAGATCAAAGAGCTGAAGATTTAGAAAAAGCTTTAAAATATAAAAGTGAATTTTTGGCAAATATGAGTCATGAACTTAGAACACCTCTTAACTCTATTATACTTTTATCTAAGTTACTTACAAATAATCAAAATAACACTTTAAGTCCTAAAGATATTGAAAAATCAGCAGTTATCCATAAAGCAGGTAATGATCTACTTTTCCTAATTAATGATATTTTAGATTTAAGTAAAATAGAATCTGGAAAGATGGAGTTAGTTTATGAAGAGATTAATAGTAATGATATAGTAAAAGATATGACTGATCTCTTTAGTGCTTTGGCTCAAGAGAAAAAAATAGATTTTAATGTAAAAGATAATTTTAATTCAACTTTTACTACAGATTTAACTAAACTTGAGCAAGTTGTAAAAAATCTTTTAAGTAATGCTTTTAAATTTACTAAAGATGGTTCTATTGATTTAACTATAGATTCTAAAGATAATATGATCAATATTGTAGTAAAAGATAGTGGTATTGGGATACCAAAAGATAAGCTTGAAACTATTTTTGAAGCATTTAAGCAAGTTGATGGAAGTATAAGTAGAGAGTTTGGTGGTACAGGTCTTGGTTTATCTATTAGTAAAAATATTATCGATATTTTAGGTGGTAATATAACAGTAGAGAGTGAATTTGGTAAAGGTACATCTTTTATAATTACATTACCACTTGATAAAGATGAGAATCCAGATAAAGATAGTGTTGATATTAGCAAAAAGATTGATATGGAGATACCAATAAATAGTGAACAAGAGATCAAGTCTATTATAGATACAGAGAATGATGAGTTTGAAGATGTTGATGATTATCTATTGAGTGGTAAAAATATCCTTGTTGTAGATGATGATAGTAGAAATATTTTTACTTTAACATCTATATTAGAAAGTATGGATGCTGAGGTATATAGTGCTTTTAATGGTAAAGAGGCTATTGAGTTGTTAGAGAGTAGTGATAAGATAGATTTGATACTGATGGATATTATGATGCCTATAATGGACGGATTAACAGCGATAGAGAACATTAAACAAAATAGTAAGTTTAAAAATATCCCTATAATAGCGATAACTGCTAAGACGATGAAAGAGGATAAACAAAAATGTTTAGATTCTGGAGCAAATGATTATATACAAAAACCATTAAATCATAGTTTATTTACATCTATGTTAAAGGCTTGGATTAAGTAGATGTTAAAATTTTTCGATTCTTGTAATAGTTGTCATATTTTAGTTGAGCCACCTATAACTAATGATGATTATAATATGTTGGAATCGCTATTTTATAGAGAATATATATCTTGGTCTTTAGAGTTTGGTAGGGTTTATAATATAAAATCAGATATGGTTAATTTACTATATAAAGAGATATTTATAAATTTAAAAAATATATCTATCACAACACATAAAAACAAGTTAAATAGTTACCTTTATAGGAGAGGGTTTAAAACCATTTTTAAATCTCTTATAAGGGAAGATGTTGTTGATATAAATAATATTGAGGTGGTTTTGATTGGTGGAAGTGCTGATTCATCATCAAAAGTTATTGAGATAGTTAAAAATACCACTTTTAAGAATTTAGCTTTAGTAATTGTTCAACATGTTAAAGCTGATAAAAAAAATATTTTAGATGAGGTATTACAAAAATATACAAAATTTAAAGTGTGTTTTGCTTATGATGGTTTGAAAATCAATAAAGGGCATATTTATATAGCTCCAAATAACAAACATTTAAAAGTAATAGATGGATTTTTTCATCTTTCTGATGAAAAAGATTATAACTATTCAAAACCATCTATATCTATTAGTTATGAATCTTTTAGTAAATATTATGAAGATAGACTACTTGTGATTCAAGAGTGTGGATATGCTAGTGATGGCGTAGATAAACTTGAAGTATTGAAACGACATAATTCAAAGTTGATTATTCAGGATAAACAAGAGTGTGAAGCAAAACCTATGGTGGCAAATGCCATACTTTTAAAGGTCCATGATTATATATTAACCATCGAAGATATAGTTATTTATATAAATATTTTAGATATGGAAGTAACTCAAGATATATGGATAGATTATCTTTTAGAGATGATAGATAAGAGGTATAACTATAATTTTAAACTTTATCATAGAGATATGATAAATCGTAGAATTAATATTTTTATGGGTAAACACGACATTAAAAGTACTAAAAATATGGTAGCAGTTGTTTTATTTAATAGAAGTGCTTTTAAAGGATTGTTTTTAGAAATATCTATAAATGTAACAGAGCTATTTAGAGAGCCTAAAGCATTTAAGGAATCTATAGATATTTTACAAAAAAATTATAAACATACACATAATATTAAGATTTGGAGTGCTGGGTGTAGTAGTGGTGAAGAGACCTACTCAATAGCGATGATTTTGGATAGCCTAAATTTATTGGAAAAATCGATCATCTATGCTACAGATTTTAATAGTGTAATAATTGAAGAAGCAAAAAATGGTATATACTCCAATAGTTCATTTTTAAGAGCAAAAAATAATTTTCATAAGTTAAAATTAAAAACTGATTTATCTAGTTTTGTGACTAGAAACGATAATTATGTAGAGATAAATGGGAAAATAAAAGAAAAAACTATGTTTTTTCAGCATAATTTGATAGAAGATAGTTCATTTAATGAATTTGATATTATAATATGTAAAAATGTAATCATATATTTTGATGCTGAATTACAAGTAAGAGTTTTTCAGTTATTTTATGATTCTTTAAAATTTGGCGGGTATTTGGTGTTGGGTGAAAAAGAAGCACTTATAGAATCCTTTTCCCATAAGTTTGAACAAAGTGAATGTAACTGTAATATTTTTAAAAAAGTGGGTTAATGAAAAAAACGATTTTATGTATAGATGATATTAAAACTAATCTATTTACGATTCAAAGTGTTATAGAAGATTTAGCTGATGATTTGTATGATGTTGTTATAGCACAATCTGCTAATGATGGTTTAGCTATCTTGCTAAAGCAGAGAGTAGATATTATACTTCTTGATGTTATGATGCCAGATATAGATGGATTTGAAGCGGCTAAGATTATAAAATCTAATAAAAAAACAAAAGATATACCTATTATATTTGTAACAGCAAATAAAGATAGTAAAACTATTGAAAATTGTTTTAAGGTTGGTGGTGACGATTATATCAGTAAGCCATTTAACCATACAGAACTATTAGCTAGATTATCATTTCATTTAAGATTAAAAGAGCAAACTGAGCAGTTAAAAAAAGAGAAAGCTTATGTTCAAAATATTTTAAATTTACAAGAAAATATTGTCCTTACGACAGATATAAAAAGTATTAATAATGTCAATAATGCTTTCTTAGATTTTTTTAATTGTAAGAATCTTAATGATGTTAGAAAAAAAAATGAGTGCATTTGTGATAGATTTGTAGAAGATGATGGATATTTCAGTTTATCTCAATTAGATGATAAAACTAAATGGTTAGATGAGATAATTAGATTATCTAAGAATGATAATGTTTTAGTAAAAATATTAAAAGATTCTAAAGAGTATATTTTTAATATAAAAGTTACTAAGTTTACAGATCAATATATTATAACACTTACAGATATAACAAAAATCTCTCAACAATCTTTAGAGTATAAGTATGAAGCTAGTTATGATAATCTAACAAAAATCTATAATAGAAATATGTTTAACACACTCCTAAAGAAAAAAATAGATTATTTTAAAGATGAGAAAACCACTTTTGTATTTATCATACTTGATATAGATTTTTTCAAAAATGTAAATGATACTTATGGGCATTTAGTTGGGGATGATGTTTTAATAACTATTGCTAAATTGATTAAACAACATATTAGAGATGATGATATTTTTGCTAGATGGGGTGGTGAGGAGTTTGTTTTATCTTTTGATGTTTCACTTGAAAAAGGTGTAGAGATAGCAAACAATCTTAGAATCAAGATTCAAGAGTATAAGTTTGATGTCGTTGGTAGTTTAACTTGTAGTTTTGGTATCACTGAGTTTAGAGTGGGTGATACACTTGAGAGTATGATAAAAAGAGCCGATTTGGCACTTTATGAAGCAAAAGATAGTGGAAGAAATAGAGTATGTCAAGCATAGATAGTAAATACAACATATTGTGTGTAGATGATAATAAAAATAATCTATACACTTTAAATTCATTGTTATCTACCATAGAAAATATAAGATGTTTTGAAGCGCTTAATTCTAAAGAAGCGTTAGCTATCTTACTAAAAAATCAGATAGATTTGATACTGTGTGATGTTCAGATGCCAGATATAAATGGATTTGAATTAGCTCAGATGATAAAATCAAATAAAAAAACAAAATATATACCTATTATTTTTGTTACAGCAGTTTTTAAAAATGATGAGTTTATAAAGTATGGGTTTAAAATTGGGGCGATTGACTATATAACTAAGCCTATCGATGATAATCAACTTTTAAATAAGATAACACTATATCTAAAGATATATGAGCAAAAAAAGAGTATTTTAGATAATGAAAAAAGATTTTATGATATAGCTCAAAGTATAGGTGATGGTATCTATACACTTAATTTAGATAATAAAGTTACATTTATAAATAATGAAGCTAACAACCTTTTAGGATTCAAAAAAGGTGAGCTTTTAGGTAAACATATTCACGATTATATCCATTACAAAGATATTAACAACAAACCAGTTTTAGCAAGTGATTGTAGTATCCATAAAACTATGATTACTGGTGATGTTTATAAAAATGAGAATGATCTTTTAATAAAAAAAGATGGTACATTTTTAAATGTATCTATTGTTGCGACACCACTTTTTATTGATAATGATATTGTTGGTTCTGTTACTGTATTTAGAGATAAAACTGCTCAAAATAAGATAGATATGTTAGAACATGAAAAGGTTAAAAATCAAAAGCAGATTATTTTATCTATGATAGATATGATAGAAGCTAGAGATTCCTACACAGCTGGACATACTAAAAGGGTATCTACATATTGTGTACTTATAGCTCAGGATATGGGTTACTCTAAAGAGGAGATAGAGCTTTTAAGAGATGCTGCTTATCTTCACGATATTGGTAAAATCTCAACACCAGATTCTATACTTCTAAAACCTAGCAGATTAAACACTACTGAATATAAACTGATTCAAGAACATTTAACATCTGGTTATGAGATGCTTAAAAAGATAGATCAGTATAAGGTTATATCTGAGATTATAAGAGAGCATCATGAAAGATATGATGGTGGTGGTTACCCACAAGGTTTAAAAGGTGATGAGATTAGACCACTTAGTAGGATTATGATATTGGCAGATGCTTTTGATGCTATGACAACCAACAGAGTTTATAAACCACGCAAAACTATATCTGTGGCATTAGATGAACTAAAAGAGTTAAGTGGTGTTCAGTTTCATCCTGAGGTAGTAGAATCAGCATTGGTAGCATTAAAAGATATAGTGATAGACACTGAAATATCACAAGAACCTAAAACTATCATAGAGGAGGAGAGATTCTCTTACTTTTATAGAGATAGGTTAACAAACCTTTTTACTATGGACTATTTAGAATTAATCTTAAGATATTATGTAGATGAGGGTGATATGTATATCTACTACATAGAGCTACATAATTTTTCAGAGTATAACAAAAAGTACAGCTGGAAAGAGGGTGATAAATTTTTAGTTAAATTTGCTGATTTTTTATATGAGTTTTATCAGAGTGCTGTTGTTTTTAGAGTTGAGGGGGATGATTTTATGGTTATGAGTAAAGATAAAATCTCAACTATAAAATCTGATATACAAAGTTATATAGATACAACAAAAAGCATAGTTACTTTTAGTGTAAATGAAAAACTTGTTGAGGATATACACTCAAACATAGATAAGATTAATATCTAGCTAGATTATAAAATACATTGTACCTTATGAGAGTTTTCTCTTTAGGTCTAGGGTATTTACTATAAGCATACTCTATTGTAGCTCTTGTTACATCATCTAAAACAAAATAGCCTGTTTTTTTCAAAAATCTAAAATCACTCATATCACCATTTGGGTGTAGATAAAACTCTATAACATCATTTCTATTTACATTGATTCTACTAAGATCAGCAACTCTAGCTTGTCTAGTTAAAACTTGCTGAGTGATTCTTCTCATAATCTCTTGATTATCTAAGATATACTCTTGTTGAGCAACACTAAGCTCTCCAAATTTTTCACCATATAACTCTTTAATGTTTGAATCTATACTATTTTTAGTTGTTTTTTTAGCTACAACTTTTTTACTCTCATCTTCAGATTTATCTTCCAATAACATAGCATATAGAGGATTTAGATTCTCTTTTTTTGTGATTTTAGTTTGATTTTTATCAACAACTTTTTTTTCACTTATGAGTGGTATAGAAGGTTGTTTTACAACTCTCTTTTTTATTATCTCTTTTTTTGGAGGAGTTGTTTTTTTTGGAATCTTTTTAACAACCTTTTTTTGTTTTTGTGGAGGTTTTTTTACTATTTTTTTTAGTTGTGAACCTTTTGGCATTGGTGGAGCTATTTTTGGCGGTTGTGGTTGTTTTTTTTGAATTATGCCAGATTCTTTATTTTTTTTTTGCATATCTTTTAGGGAGATTTTTATCTTATTCTCTTTAGGCTTTGTTATCTCATCTACTGTTGGTACAGTTGTTAATAAAAACCAAAATAGGGCTAAGAGTAATATATGGATGAGCAATGCTACAAAAAGGGCAAAGGTTGATCTATTCAAGTGTATCCATTTTTTATTTGATTATAGCAAATGAAAATTAATACTACTTTGCTATAATGGCAGAATTAAATTAAGAAAATATTATTAAGGTTAAAAATGAGTACAGAATCATCAAAAAAAGCATTTCAAGAAGCACAACAATTAATCCCTGGTGGAGTAAACTCACCAGTTAGAGCATTTAAAAGTGTTGGTGGAACACCAATTTTCATAACAGAGGGTGAGGGTGCTTACCTTAAAGATATTGATGGTAACAAATATGTTGATTTTGTTCAAAGTTGGGGACCACTTATCTTTGGACATAGAGATGAATCGATAGAAAAAGCAGTTATAGAGGCTGTTAAACATGGTCTTAGTTTTGGAGCTCCAACAGTAGCTGAAACAGAATTAGCAAAACTAGTTGTTTCATTTTTTGATTCTATCGATAAAGTAAGATTTGTAAGTAGTGGAACAGAGGCTGTTATGAGTGCTATCCGTTTAGCTCGTGGTTTTACAGGTCGTGATGATATTGTAAAATTTACAGGTTGTTACCATGGTCATAGTGATGCTTTACTTGTGGAAGCTGGAAGTGGTGCTGTAACTTTTGGAACACCTAGTAGCCCTGGTGTTCCAGCTGATTTTACAAAACATACACTTTTAGCAGAGTATAACAACATAGAGAGTGTAAAAAAATGTTTCGCAGATTCTAAAGATATAGCTTGTGTTATCATAGAGCCAATAGCTGGTAATATGGGTCTAGTTCCAGCAGATAAAGAGTTTTTACTAGAGTTAAGAGAGCTTTGTGATGCTAATGGAACACTTCTGATTTTTGATGAAGTTATGAGTGGTTTTAGAGGTACACTTCATGGTGCTGAATCTATCACGGGTGTTAAACCAGATATTATCACTTTAGGTAAGGTTATTGGTGGTGGTATGCCAGTTGGTGCTTTTGGTGCTAGAGCTGAGATTATGGCTATGCTTTCACCAGAGGGTCCAGTTTATCAAGCTGGAACATTAAGTGGAAATCCAGTAGCTATGGCAGCAGGATACGCAGCACTTACAAAACTAAAACAAAACAGTAAAGTTATTGATGTTTTAAATGAGAGAGCTACTAGACTTGTAGAGGGGATGAAAAAAGAGGCTGAGGCTTGTGGAATCTCTATACAAGTAGATACAAGAGGTAGTATGTTTGGATTCTTCTTTAATAAAAAAGTTGTAAAAAACTTTGCTGATGCTTGTGAGAGTGATGCTGAACTTTTTGCTAAATTCCACTCTGGTATGTTAAATGAGGGTTATTACTTCGCTTGTTCACTTTATGAAACAGGTTTTATCTCAACAGCTACAACTGATGAGATGATAGAATCTGCTATAAAAGCAAGTGCTAAAGTTTTTAAAGATATAACAAATGGATAATCAAGAGGAACATAAACCTAGAATCAAACCTATCATAGAGGCTGCTGATAGTTTATCTCTTGGTATCTCTATGGTTGTAGCTGTTGCTATGGGTATAGGTATAGGTTATCTACTTCGTAGCATAACAGATGTTGCTTGGACATTTTGGATAGGGGTAGGGATAGGAATCGCCGCTGCTATTTTAAATGTTTATAAAGCTTACGATAAACAACATAAAGTTTTTGAAGAGTTATCTAAAGAGCCTAGATATGCTATAAAAAAAGAGCTTGATGATAAAGATGACGATGATATGGATTATGGTGAAACAAAGTATTAAAATTATTTTAATAGCAGAATTTTTAGTTTTGCTTAGTTATATTATCTCGTTTGAGTTTTATATAAACTTACAAGTTGCTTTTTTTAGTAGTCTTTTTGTGATTATAGGTTCAACTATTGCCTATAAAAAGATGGTTAAGAATCAGATAGATTCTAAAATTGTAGAGGAGAAAAGGGATCTTTTAGATGAGATAGAAGATCCACATGGACTTTATGATGATGAACCTATAAATGAAACTCCAGCTGAGGAGCTAGATCTAAAAGAGATAGTAAAAGAGGAGAAAGCGAAAATTAAAACACTTAGTGTAGATAGTATAAAACATGGTGCTAGAGGTAGTGTATCTGCTTTTAGAATTGTACCTTATATATTTTTAGTGTTGGGATTTATAGCTTTGAAAAATAATGAACTACTAAATATAGCAGTTTATTTACCATCACTTTTAGTTGGTATAGTTGTTGGTTCTATAATCTCCAAAGATACCCTCTCTTAAGAGGTTATCATAGGGATATTTATAGTTATAGTTTTTTTAATATCTATGTAAAAACTTGAGCTTGATATAAGAAATTCAAGCTCATTTATCTCATCTATATTTAGATTATCTGCTTTTACTTCTATCGAAAAAATACTATATTTCTTATCTTCAAACTTAATATGCTCACCAATCCTATAAAAGATTTTAGTGTGAATCTCATCATTTTCTTTAAAGCACGAGTATATTTTATTTAGTATTTTTATAAAGTTGTTAGCATTGATGATTATATCTGGTATAGTTGGATCAAACTCTTTTATGAAGTTTATATTTGAACTGATAGAGTTTGTTGAGATACAAAGATCTACTAAAGTATATATATTTGTAAGCTCACCGATAGGTTTTGGTTTATTAAGCTTAAATGATGGCATTTGATAAAGTTTTATCCCTATCTCATCCTCATTTTCATACCCAACTGTTAAACCAAAAAATTTAAAACGACCAAACTCTAAATCTAAAAATTTTGTTTTAAATCCAAATGTTATATTTGCGTAAGTTGTTGCTAGTTGATAGAGTTCAGAGCTAGATGCTGAACCTAGTAAAAATTGTGCTTCAGAGTTTGCCGATATAACTTTTCCGTTTGAGCTAAAGAGTATGAAAGGGTTATAATCATACTCTAGCCATTGTGCTTCAAAACTCATATATTTTTTTATTCTTCTATATAGTTTTTAAGTTTACGACCAACTTTAGGGTGTTTAAGTTTCTTAATAGCACTAGATTCGATTTGACGAACACGCTCACGAGTTACACTAAGCTCTTTACCAATCTCCTCTAAAGTTCTATCACTCTCATCATCCATGATTCCAAAGCGAAGTTTAATTACAGCTTTTTCTCTCTCATTAAGTTGTTCTAAAACACTCTCAATTTGGATTTTTAGGTCATCTTTTAAGATAGCATCTGCTGGTGAAAGTGATGCTTTATCTTCAATGAAGTCACCAAATCTACCATCATCTTCACTACCAATAGGAGCTTCAAGAGATATAGGCTCTTTAGTGATTTTGATAACATTTTTAATTTTCTCAACAGAAAGACCAACCTCTTGTGCGATTGTATCAACATCTGGCTCTTTACCATGTTCTTGAAGATGTTTACGCATAATCTTGTTGATTCTGTTTATAGTCTCAATCATATGGATAGGGATACGGATAGTTCTAGCTTGGTCAGCAATAGCACGGCTGATAGCTTGACGAATCCACCATGTAGCATAAGTTGAAAATTTATAACCTTTTTGGTATTCAAATTTATCAACAGCTTTCATAAGACCGATATTTCCCTCTTGGATAAGGTCAAGGAAAGGTAAGCCACGGTTAGTATATCTCTTAGCGATAGATACAACAAGTCTAAGATTTGATTTTGCCATCTTAGTTTTTGAGATCTCAGAAATATTTTTACCACGCTTGATTTGCTCTAAAATATCAGCAAGTTTTTCAGGTTCCATATCGAAACTATTTTTTGATGCCTCTTTAGTTTGAACAAGCTTTTTAATCTCCATATATGTAGAAACCATAGTAGCTTCTGGAACGATTCCAGCTATATCCTCTTTAGTTAACTCTTGTATTCTTTCTATTAAAGATAGGTGATTTGCTTTTAGAGTAGCATTAAATAGTGGAAGTTTATACTCAAGTCTTTTTAACTCTTTATCATAACCATCATCACTTTTAAGTGCTGTTTCCATAGCTTTTACAAGTTCATTTATAAGTTTAGAAGTTGGTCCTAAATCTAGTAATTTCTCTTTTAAAACACTTTTTTTGAATGTGATGCTTAAGAAGTAATATACAATCTCTTCATTTAGCTCACCATTTATATTTTCAGGTATTTTATCTGCTATCTTTGTCCACTCTTTTTTTGCTTTCTCTAAAGCTTTAAAACTAGCTGTAACTTTTTCAACTCTTGTTTTATCTTTAGCAGATAAAACTTTTTCAACCTTGTCAGAAGATACATCAGTATCATCATCATCTTCTTTTTCATCTTCAAAGTTTTTAAATAGCTCTTTTACTCTTCTTTCACGATTGATAAGTGGCTCTTTATAGTCAAGTATAAAGTTTATAAGGTATGGAACAGAACATATAGCATCTATGATAATAGACTCACCAGCTTCTATCTTTTTAGAGATCTCTATCTCTTCCTCTTTAGTTAAAAGTGGAATTTGACCCATTTCACGAAGATACATACGAACAGGTGAATCTGAGCGAGACCACTCTAGTAGTTCATGCTCTTTAAGTATATCAAAGTTGTCTGTATCGTTGCTCTCTAGTAGTTTTCTTTGAGCAGCTTTTCTTGCTTCAGTCTCTCTTTCATTTAGAATTTTAGCATTTTCAGAAGCTGTGTATATACAACTATCATATTTTTTAATTAATTTAAAAATATTTTTGGCTTGAGCCATTGTTGGCTGTTTTTCAAAAAGTTGTATAAGTGATTCATAAGTTACACAATCTTTTGATTTTGTCTCAGAGAAAAATACTTCTATCGCTTTATTGAGTTCTTTTGCTGTCAATAGTATGCTCCGTTTTAAGATTTTATTAAGAATGGATTATACCGAATTAAAATTAAAATAAGTTTAAATTATAAGATAAAAATCTTGGTACATTTATTGCTTAGTATAGATTAAATGAAGATTGAAGCCACATAAAAGGATTTATATGCAAACAGGTTATTACAATGCTGCTGCTGGTATGGTTACTCAATTTAACAGACTAGATAATATCTCAAATAACTTAGCAAATGTAAATACTGCTGGTTATAAAGAGGATAATATGGTTGTTGGTGACTTTATGCGTCTTTATCAAGAGGCAAGAGATGAGCTTCCAAATGCCAACCAAACAAAAGAGGGTGCTGAGTTTATAAACAGAACTATGGCTAGATCACCACAAGTTGTTGATTCTTATACTGATTATTCAGTTGGTGATATACAAAAAACAGATAATAATTTAGATTTTGCTTTATCACAAGAGGGGTTGTTTTTTTTAGTAAAAACTCCTGAGGGTCCTAGACTTACAAGAGATGGTTCTTTTACATTAAATGATGAGGGTACACTAGTAACTAAACAGGGTTATGAAGTTTTACCGAGTGATTATTTTCAAAGTGGTGCTAATATCAGTTTTAATGCTCAAGATAGTGTTATAGAGGCTGATAAAAATGGTCAACTATATACAAATTTACCACAATCATTATCTATGGGAACTAGCTCTAAACTTTTTATAGCACAACCAGATAATGTTGCTCTTTTACAAAAAGAGGGTGATAATCTTTATAAGTATGAAGATATATCTTTAGTGGAGAATGTAGATAGTAGTGGAGCAGTTAGACAAGGTTACATAGAGAAGAGTAATGTTAATGCTGTTAAGATGATGACACAGATGATAGAAACAAACCGTTTAGTTGGTATGTACCAAAAAGTTATGGATACACAGATGAACGATATGAATAAAGATGCGATTGAAAAAATTGCTAGAAAAGCTTAAAATAATATAATAATAGAAGGATACTAAAATGATGCAATCACTATATACAGCTTCAACAGGGATGTTGGGGATGCAAACACAGATAGATACAACAGCCAATAATATCGCCAATGTTAATACCATAGGGTTTAAAAAATCTCGTGCTGAATTTGCTGATTTGATGTATCAAGTTACAGAGTATGCTGGAACATCTACAAGTGATGTTACAAAAAGTCCAACTGGTATAGAGGTTGGTTTAGGTTCAAGACCAACTGCGGTAAATAAGATATTTACAGAGGGTAGTTTAAAACAAACAGATAATCAACTAGATGTAGCTATCACAGGTAACGGTTTTTTTAAAGTTGAATTACCAGATGGTACACAATCTTATACAAGAAATGGTGCTTTTAAGGTTGATGATACTGGAACACTTGTAAATAGTGATGGTTACACACTTATGCCACAAGTTGTAATCCCACCAGATGCTACAAATGTAAGTATCGGTACAGATGGTACAGTTTCAGTTGTTCAAGCTGGACAAACACAAGCAGCACAAATTGGTCAAATCACACTAACAAACTTTGTAAATCCAGCTGGTCTTCACTCTATGGGGGATAACCTTTATATAGAAACAGATAGTTCAGGTCAAGCAGTTGAGGGTACAGCTGGTCTTGATGGTTTAGGTACGATAAGACAAGGTTTTGTGGAACTTAGTAATGTTGAGCTTGTTGTTGAGCTTACAGATTTGATAACAGGGCAAAGAGCTTATGATTCAAACTCTAAAGTTATCACAACGAGTGATGAGATGCTACAAACTGTAAATAATCTCAAAAGATAATTGAAATAATCTTTGAATCTCTTATAACTTATCTCTATTTAGTATAATAGCATTATATTAAAGGAGTAGTAAGATGGTTAAGAAGATTGGATTATCATTATTATTGATTACAACAC
>CAYLNF010000002.1:0-50928 GCA_964385165.1 uncultured Sulfurimonas sp. | reverse complement strand
TCTTAGGTGGTGATGATTTTGATAATAAAATCGTTGATTTCTTAAATGATGAGTTCAAAAACTCACACGGAATTGAGCTTAAAAATGATAAAATGGCTCTACAAAGACTTAAAGATTCAGCTGAAAATGCTAAAAAAGAGTTAAGTAGTGCGACTGAGACTGAGATCAACTTACCGTTTATCACTATGACAGAAGCTGGACCTCAACATTTAGTTGTAAAACTTACTCGTGCTAAATTTGAGGGTATGATTGCTGATCTTATCGATGAAACTATTGAGCATATCAAAACAGCTATGAAAGAATCTGATTTAGATAAAGATGAGATCAAAGAGATCATTATGGTTGGTGGTTCAACTCGTGTTCCAGCTGCTCAAGAAGCTGTTTCTAAATACTTTGGTGGTAAAGACCTAAATAAAGGTGTAAACCCTGATGAAGTTGTTGCTGCTGGTGCTGCTATCCAAGGTGGTGTTTTAAGAGGAGATGTTAAAGATGTACTTCTTTTAGATGTTACTCCATTATCACTAGGTATTGAAACTTTAGGTGGTGTTGCTACTAAAATCATCGAAAAAGGTACAACAATCCCAGTTAAAAAATCTCAAATCTTCTCAACTGCGGAAGATAACCAACCAGCTGTATCTATCTCAGTTGTTCAAGGTGAGAGAGAGTTCGCTAAAGATAACAAATCTCTAGGTCTATTTGAACTAGGTGATATCCCAGCTGCTCCAAGAGGTGTGCCTCAAATCGAAGTAACATTCGATATCGATGCGAATGGTATCCTTACTGTTAGCTCAACTGATAAAGGTACTGGTAAATCTCAATCAATCACAATCTCTGGTTCTTCAGGATTAAGTGAAGAGGAGATTAACAAAATGGTTCAAGATGCTGAAGAGAACAAAGCAAAAGATGAAGAGAGAAAAGCACTTGTTGATTTAAGAAATCAAGCTGATGCTCTTATCGCTCAAACTGAAAAATCAGTTACAGAGATGGGTGATAAACTAGAAGCTGATGAAAAAGCTAAAATCGAAGCTGCTACAACAGACTTAAAAGATACTCTAAAAGATGAAAATGCTACTAAAGAGCAAATCGAAGAGAAAGTAAAAACATTAACTGAAGCTGCTCATAAAATGGCTGAAGAGATGTATAAAAAAGAGCAAAACCCAGAAGCTGCTGCAGCTGATGCTAAAAAGAAAAAAGACGATGACGATGTTATCGACGCTGAGATAGAGTAGTTAATTACTCTATCATTAAGATAAACTCCAAATAGGAGTTTATCTATAATATTTAAAATCCTCCATAGCTTTCTCTCTAGCTTTTGTAAAATCCATAATTTTTCCACCATATTTAGCTTGAAATTTTTTTGCTTTATCTAAAGTTTTAAAAGCATATTTACTAACCTTACTCATAGTAGCTCTCTTAGAACTTCCAACCACATAATAAGCCCCGTTTACAGGTATAAACTTCAAACTACTAACATCAACAACTTTAGGATTCTTAAGGCTAATCCCCTCACCTAAATGATCCTCTAAACAATGGATAGAACAATACTGATACTTTTTACCTTTATAAGTAGCCATATGAGATGTTTTATAATACTTAACAAGATCCATTCCACACCGAGAACAAAACCTTTTATCTTTACCACTTTGTACTAAAATAGCATCTTTAAAATCAACTGTTTGAAACATTTTGGTATTAACCTTTGGTGTAGTTTGAGAACCACAACCTACAAACAACAACGATATAACCACTAAAATAGATAATTTAAACATATTTTTCTCCTAGTTTTTGAAATAATACAAAGAAGTTTGTTAAAATATAGGAAATAATGGAGATAAAATGGAAAAATTAAAATATTACACAAAAGAGATTCTAATATTTATCGTTGTTCTAACAGTTTTAAGTAATACAATAAGTTTCTATAAATCAAATGAGCTAAATAAAAACTCACTAAATGATATAGAGTTAAAAACAATAGATAAAGATATAAAACTACCAAATGATAAACCTATACTTATACATTTTTGGGCAACATGGTGTCCAACATGTAAATTTGAAGCCTCTAATATAGAGTATATCTCCAACCACTATAATGTGATAACAATAGCAGTAAACTCAAAAGATATAAAAAAATATATGAAAGAGAGTAATCTAACATTTAAAGTTATAGATGATAAAGATTCAAAACTATCAAAAAAATTCAATATCTCAGCCTACCCTACAACTTTTATATATGATAAAAATAAAAATCTAGTTTTTAGTGAAGTTGGATACACAAGTAGTTTTGGTTTATGGATAAGAATGTTTTTTAGTAGTTTGTAGATAGAATTGGTGGAGCTGTGGAGAATCGAACTCCAGTCCGAAACCACGCTACTCCTAACCTCTACATGCTTAGAGAAGTTGTTAAAGTTTAATCTTGCTTCACACAACTTGCAAAGCTACACAAGACGAGCCTCAAAGATTCGTTTTGAGCTGAGACAGACTCAAAATATATCTACATAGGGGTTATACTTCGAATCCTACTTATCTAGAGTCCATAGGTGAAGCAGCCCGCCTCCTGAGGAGGGGTTAAAAACTTAAGCTACTGCTAAAGCTGGGCGATAATTTGTATTGTTTGCATTTAAGCAATTGTGAGCCGTGTAACGGAGATGCTCAGTCCGACATGCAGTTAGAAGCTACTTGATCCCGTCGAAACCAGGTCAGCCCCAAAAATTTTGTATATAAAACCAAATTTATATTGATAATTAAATGTTTAAGATTATAAATAAGGAGTAAGTATGGTGCGCCCGACACGATTCGAACGTGTGACCGCTGGTACCGCAAACCAGTGCTCTATCCAGCTGAGCTACGAGCGCACACCATCTCTTGTTTGAGAGGTTGAAATTATAGCACTATAAACTTAAAGTAAAATAAATCAAAGAGTTATAATTTCTTTATCAAGTTTTTCATCATCAACTCTTGTTTATAAAGTTCATGACTAACTCTGACATACCCTTTTAGTAAAGCTTTTAGGTCGTTGTTACTATCTATACTAAAATCTTTTGGCATCTCATTTTCTAAATACACTGCGAATTCATCTTCAACATCAACATCGAATCTGCGACCTGCTATGTGTAAACCTATTTTTTTACTCATTAACTACTAACCTAAGATACTTTCTATTTTACTCATAATATCTTCAATCTCTAACTCTTTCATAGCATTGTCATCTGTAAGTCTTGCTATCTCAGCATTTTTTAGTTCACTTTCAGATTTTAGAGTTACGATCTCTGTTCTTAATGTATCATTTACACTTTTTAGTTCATCATATTTTTTTAAAATTTGAGAAACTTTATCATCCAATCTTTCTATTATTGTTTGATTTTCCATCTTTTTTCCTCTTTTTGTTTTAATTCTATAATTTTAGCACAAATTTCTAATTTTTAAGGATATATTTAGAAATTTAAAAAAATAATTAATTGTTTATTAATAGCATATAAACTATAATATCTACTTCAAAATATTCACATGGATTATATATTATGAGAAATAAAAATTTCATCACACTTGGTTTTGCTTCTGTTAGTGTAGCAATTATGTTACTTTCAGTAAACCTATTTGGAAACTCTACAAAAGATTTAGATTCAGATAAAGAGATATCAAGGTTAGAAGCGCTATCTAAATTTACTAAGGTTATTGGTATTGTTGAACAATACAATGTAGATGAGATAAGTATAGAAGATTTAATGGATAAAGCTTTAAAAGGTATGATGAGTAATCTTGATGCACACTCAAATTTTCTTACTCAAAAAGATTATAAAAACTTAAAAGTTCAAACAGATGGTGAGTTTGGTGGATTAGGGATAACTGTTGGTATGAGAGATGGTGCTTTAACTGTTATATCACCTATCGAAGGTACTCCAGCAGATAAAGCGGGTCTTAAAGCTGAAGATATAATTTTAAAGATAAATGATGCTTCTACACTTGGTATGACCATAGATGAAGCTGTATCTATTATGAGGGGTAAAGTTGGTGATCCTATCGATTTAACTATCGTTAGAAAAGGGGAGTTAAAACCTTTACATATCCATATTATCAGAGATATTATATCTATCCAATCAGTTTACACAAAAACTATCTCTAAAGACCTACTATATGTAAGAGTTACTAGCTTTGATAAAAAAGTTGTAAAAGATGTTAAAAGTGCTATAAAAAAGCATAAAGAAAATACAAAAGCTATCATTTTAGATCTAAGAAACAATCCCGGTGGTTTACTAGATCAAGCAGTTGGTTTAGTTGATCTATTTGTAGATTCTGGTGATATAGTTTCTCAAAAAGGTAGAAAAGAATCTGACAAACAAGTTTATAGTGCTAGTTCAAGTAATACAATTACAAATGTACCTGTTGTTGTACTTGTTAATGGTGGAAGTGCTAGTGCTTCTGAGATTGTAAGTGGAGCATTACAAGATCATAGAAGAGCAGTTATCGTTGGTACTAAAACATTTGGTAAAGGTAGCGTTCAAGTTGTTTTACCAATCACAAAAACAGAAGCTATAAAATTAACAATAGCTAGATACTATCTACCTAGTGGAAGAACTATACAAGCGGTTGGTGTAAAACCTGATATTGAGGTTTTTCCCGGTGAATACAAAACTCATAAAAACGATTTTTCTATAAAAGAGGCTGATTTAAAGAAACATTTAGAAAAAGAGTTAGCAAAAGTTGACAATAAAAAGCCTAAAAAAGAAAAGAAAGAAGATAAAAAAGATATAATTACACTAGAGATGCTCAACAAAGATATTCAACTAAAAGAAGCTGTTGATATTTTAAAAGCTTTAGTAATAATAAAAGGATAATAAGAAACATGGAAAAAAGAGAACTTCTGTACGAAGGTAAAGCAAAAAGACTATTTTTAACAGATGATGAGAACCTAGTAATTTCAGAATTTAAAGATGATTTAACAGCATTTAATGGTGAAAAAAAATCAAATGAAGCTGGAAAAGGTGCTTTAAATAATAAGATCTCAACTGAACTGTTTAAACTACTAGAGGAAAATGGGATTCAAACTCACTTTGTTGAGATGTTAGATGATAACCATATGCTACATAAAAAAGCTGATGTGATACTTATAGAAGTTATTGTTCGTAATATAGCTACTGGTAGTTTAACTCGTAACCTTGGTATAGAAGATGGTACAGTTTTACCTTTTACTTTAGTTGAGTTTGATTATAAAAATGATGACTTAGGTGATCCAAAACTAAACGATCAACACGCTTTAATTTTAGGGCTTGTAGATTATCAAGATGAGTTAGATAAACTTCGTAGAATGGCTAGACAAATCAACGATATTCTTCACCCTTACTTTTTAGAAAAAGGTTTAAATCTTGTAGATTTCAAACTTGAATTTGGAAAAGATAGAAATGGAAACATCATCTTAGTTGATGAGATTTCACCTGATAACTGCCGTTTTTGGGATGTTGATAGTGGTGAAAAAATGGATAAAGATAGATTTCGTCAAGGTCTTGGTGGACTTAAAGTAGCTTACGAGCAAGTATTAAATAGAATTTTAGGAAAATAGATTATGATTAAAGCAATAGTAAATATATCACTTAAAGCAGGTGTTTTAGATTCTCAAGGTAAAGCAGTTCATCATGCTTTAGATTCTCTTCATTTTTCAAATGTTGAAGATGTTCGTGTTGGTAAACAAATTATCTTAAAACTTGATACTGATGATAAAGATGTAGCTATGAAAGATGTTACTAAAATGTGTGAAGAGCTTTTAGCAAACACTGTTATAGAAGATTACGAGATAGAGTTAGTATAATGAAGGTAACGATTCTTCAATTTCCCGGAACTAACTGTGAGTATGATACACAACATGCTTTTGAAGAGTTAGGAGCTACAACAGAGATTTTATGGCATAAATCTGAGACTATTCCAGAGGACACTAATCTTTTAGTTGTTGCTGGTGGTTTCTCTTATGGTGATTATCTTAGAAGTGGTGCTATCGCTAAATTTTCACCAGTTATGAAAGCTGTAACAACTTACGCTAAAAATGGTGGTAAAGTTCTTGGTATCTGTAACGGTTTTCAAGTTTTAACAGAAGCTGGTTTATTACCAGGTGCTTTAAAAAGAAATGAAAGCTTACACTTTATCTCTAAACACCATAATCTAAAAGTTATCAACAATGATAATATTTTCTTAGAAAAACTAGATAATGGTTCAGTTGTAAATATCCCTATCGCACATCACGATGGTAACTATTTTATAGATGCTGATGGTTTAAAAGAGCTAGAGGCTAATAACCAAATTCTTTTAAAATATACAGATGAAAATGGTGAGATTAAAAACCCTAATGGTAGTGTAGAATCTATCGCTGGTGTTTGTAATAAAGAGAAAAATGTGTTTGGTCTTATGCCTCACCCAGAAAGAGCTATGGAATCTTTACTTGGTTCAGATGATGGTGTAGCTATGCTTCAAGGTTTTTTCAAGTAGTGTTTAGATTCCTATCTATCAGTTTTATATTTATAGCAACACTACTTGCTAATGATCTCAATAGTAGCTTAGATGGAAATCTAACTGCTGTTGAGATTCCTAAACAGAAAGTTTTATACCTTAGCTTTAAAGATATACCATCGAGAGTTTTAAAAGGTGAAATATTTCCTGTTACACTAAGAACATTATCAACAGTTAAAAATTTTCAAGATATTAGTTATGAGTTTACAAACTATTCAGGTTTAAAATCTTTAACAGAGATTCCTTATAGAGAAGAGACTGATAAATACTATTATGACACTTTTTATTTTTTAGCAACATCTAAATATGCCAAGATTCCAGATATTACAGCTTCACTTGTAACTGAAAATGGTGATATATATAAAAAAACAACTATCCATGGTTCTAAAATAAATATCATAACCCTAAACCCAAAAAAAGAGTTCGCAAATATAATTGCTGATCTATTTGAGGTTGTTGATTATAAAACTACAAGTTTTGATCAAAACTATAATATTATAGTTTTTACAGCAAGAGCAAAAAAATCTGATTTAAGCTCATTTAAACTAAACAATGTTTATAAACAAGGGATAGAATCTATAACAGAATCTATCGACATATCAAGAATAACATACTATGCTATTATAGATAAAAAGATAGAAAATTTTTATTTTTCATATTTCAATCTATTACAAAATAGATTTATTAGGATAGATATACCGATAGTTGTAGATGATGATAGTGTTACAACACAAACAGATCTAAAACCAAAAGATCAATCCAAAGAGAAATTAAAGATGAGTATCGCTGGTGTTATAGCTTTGGTTGGTGTTTTATTTATAGTTTGGAGAAAAAAATATATCTATCTATTTTTTATCATAATTCCTTTGATATACATAGGTTATATAGCTATACCATCAAAAGCTATATGTATAAAAAAAGGTACTAAGATACACCTACTTCCTGTTTATAATGGAACGATATTTGAGACAACAACACATAAACAAACTCTATTTAAAGAGGGAAGTGTAAAAAACTTTATAAAAGTGAAATTACAAAATGATAAAATTGGTTGGGTAAGAGATGAAGATATTTGCGCATATTAGTTGGTTAATAGCAACCACCATAATCTTTATATCATTAACTATATCAATAATTCTATACCCTATTTTACCTAGACCATATGCTCGTAAAATATCATCTTGGATTATCCGTTTGACTACATTTTTCTCTACTGAAATTGTAGGTGAGGAAGACCCTGCTGCTCAGATGTATCTTATAAATCATCAAAGTGATTTAGATATAGGGATAATGGAAACAATATCTAAAAAAGATCTATCTTGGGTTGCTAAAAAAGAGCTTTTTGATGTGCCGTTTTTTGGTCTTGCTATGAGTATGCCAGAGGATATACCGATAGAGAGACAAAGTAAAACATCACTACTTAGACTTCTAAAAAACTCAAGAGATAGATTAAATAAAGGTAGAGTTATTACTATGTTTCCAGAGGGTACTCGTTCAAGAAATGGGCGAATACTACCCTTTAAAAGTGGTGCTAAAGTTGTAGCAGATAAATATCAACTAAAAGTTCAACCTATTGTATTGATGCAAACAGCTAAATATTATGATATAAAAAGGTTTTACTATAAACCTGGAAAAATAAAAGTTATTTTTATGGATTCTTTTATAGCAAATAAAGATGATGAAAATTGGCTAAATGAGTTAAGAACTAAAATGCAAAAGGTGTATGATGATGAGTTGGCAAACAATCCTAGCCATAGGTAGTGGTGGTTTTATTGGAGCTATTTTAAGAGCTTATCTTAATGGTCTAATCTCACATAAACTACCCCATGAGCTACCATTTGGGACACTTGGTGTAAATCTACTTGGAAGCTTTATAATGGGAATCTTAGTAGCATACTTTATGTATTCAACTCTATTTTCATTACATACTAAATCGTTTCTATCAACAGGTGTATTAGGAGCATTAACAACCTACTCCACTTTTGCTATTGAGAGTTTTATGTTACTAGAGGGTGGTCATATAGCCCTAGCATTAGTAAATATGTCACTAAATGTTTTTGGAACAGTGTTTATGGCTGGTAGTGGTTTTTATATAGTAAAATCATTTTTCAAAGTGTAGCCTATAAGATTCTAAAAAAGAATCTTATAGATAAAATTAGTCTAAAGAGATTTTAGATATATCAAAGCTAGTTTCATAAGTTTTAACAAATATTTTAAACTCTTCACCCTCACTATAAACTAAAGGTTCTTTACCAACTAAAGAGTTGTTATAGTAAAACTCTACAACTTCACCATCCCAATATATACTAAAATCACCACTATATGAATCAGATTCTACAAAAGTTGTATCTATATAACCATCACCTTTTACAAATAGTTCAAGTTGATTTGGTTTTTCCCAGTTCATATTAAATGTTGCTTTAGAATCTAAAGGTAACCCCTCACCAACTATATTTGTAAAATTAGCAGATTTTGTACCTATACCAATCTCGTTATATCCATATTGTGAACCACGAATAGTAGCTGTAAAATTTAGTTTAATAGGTGGTGTTAAATCTATTTTTGATACTAAAACATCATAATCATATTGTGTCGAACCATCAGCTAGTAGATTCCACATATTTAGATCCGAATCTACATCATCACTATCATAACCTATACTATCACCAACAACTAAATTACTATCAACTATACTAGCACTACCATAAGCATCCCAGTTTGTTAAATATAATAACGATCTTGTAGTTGTAGCAGTTACAGTATTAGATGGTATAGATAAAACGATCAAACCACCATTGTTAGCAGCGATATAGAGGTAGTTACCATCTTCACTAAGTACACTATCTGAAGATCCTACAACTTGATTTTCAGATTCGTTTAGATCGATATGGTTCACAAAATTTGGGTACGAAGTATCTGAAACATCATAGATATATATACCACTATTTAATGTTGAGATAAAAGCTAAACTATTATCTTTAGAGAGGGTAATATGTTGAGCATCTTTATCCAAGATTTGTGTTGTTGATCTCTCAATCGGTGATTCAATATTAGTTATATCAAAAATTTTAAAACCACCAATCCCATCAGCTAAAAAAACACTATTTTTATCACTACTTAAACTAATATCATCTCTAGCCTCATAAAATGGATAAGTTTTTTCAAGCTCTGTAACTTTAGCTTTTGTTGTTAAGTTAGTTATTGTCGTAAAATTACTATAAGCATCAGATGTTATCGCATAATTATCTTTTATAACTATACTATCAGTATAATCACCATCAACATTAATAGGCTCATATTTTTCAAGGGTTGTTAAATTAAACATATTTATTCCACCATACCCACTAGCTACATATATAACATCATTATAAATATCAACACCTCTAGCATAACCACTCATTGCTAAAGTAGCTGTATTAACTAAAACATTTTCCTGATTTAATGTTAAAACAACTAAACCATTTTGGTTGTTAGCGATATAAATTTTATCGTTATAGATCTCTATATCTTCTACCGTATCATCAGTTTCATAACTAGTTATATATGTAGGGTTCGCTGGGTCATCTAAAGAGTAGATATAAACAACACCATCACTATTAGCAACATATAATTTAGATTCAGATTCATTAACAACTTTTATATTACCAATATCACTAAATCTTTTAACAATTAGATAACTATCAACCTCATCTGTGGTAGAGATAACAACCGTTTCACTACTATTTTCATCAACACTAGCAGGTGTAGTATCACCACCTCCACAACCTATAAACATCACTAGAACTAAAGCTAGTAAACCTTTAATAAAGCGTTTCATAATAAACTCCTTTTATAAACTATCTCACCTATTTAGATTATAGGTTTTATTGTATAAAAATATAATAAAATCTAAACATTTTTTTATTTATAGATTTGATATAGAAAAATCTTATGATAATTTAATCTAAAATATACTATTTTTTTACTAGAATAAACAAAGTTTTATACAGTGTTTAACTAAAAGGATATATAGATGAGTGAAGAGTATGATTGGGATGTTTATGATGTTTTTAAAGAGCAACTAGATATTCAACTACCACATATTGAGGAGCATATACTTGCTCTTGAAAATGAAGATTTTATAGATAGTAGTTTAGATGAACTTTTTAGATTTTTTCATACATATAAAGCTACTAGTGCTTATCTTTCACTTATACCTTTACATACACTTGTTTGTAAAGTTGAAACTGTTATTAGCTCATTAAAAGATTCTAAGAAACCTATCCAAGATGATATAATAGAGTGGCTTTTACAAGTAAAAGATCAGATGATTTTATACTCTTCACTTATGGAAAAAAGGGAAACACTTTTGCCATCTCTACCTCAAGAGTTATTAAATAAAATCAAAATAACACCATCATATATCAAACCTATCGATAAATTAAAAACATTATCGATTATATATATAGACCTAAATATACAAAGAGCAAAAAAAGTTGTACCTTTTTTAAAAAAATATACACCATCTGTAAAATTTATCTCTGATATAAAAGAGATAAAAAAACTAGATACGGATAACTACCATATTGCTATAATTAACTTAGATAAAGATAACCATAAAGTGATAGATTATTATAAAAACAACTATCCAAACTTAGCTATCATAGCTATCTTCAATAAAATATCAAATCTATGCTCTAAAAAACTACTAGAGAATGGGATTAGTCATGCCATACAAAACCCACTAAATGGTAAAATTATAGAGAGGGAACTTTTATCGATAGTAAAAGTTTTTCACTCATCTAACAACATAATGATTACCCATAAAAAAATAAATGATTTCATCAAAACACTACAACCTTTACCAAACACAATACTTCAAATTATGCAAATTTGTGATGATGAAGAGATCTCTATAAAAGAGTTAATTAAAGTTGTAAAAGCTGATCCTATCATCTCTGCTAATATTCTTAGTGTTGCTAATAGTCCAATCTATGGAACAAATGAGATAAAAACGATAGATCAAGCAGTTGTAAAATTTGGTAAAAAAGCGATAAAAGCATTAGCAACAAGTGGTGTTCATAATTCACTTGGTAAAATAGATATATCTGCGTATGAGATAACAGAAGATACTTTTTCACAAATATCTCTAAATAGATTATCTTTAATGTTAAAATGGTACTCAAAAGTATCTATCGCAGATCTCTCCATACTAACATCAACCGCTTCACTTGGAAATATTGGGCAACTACTTATTTCCAAAGAGCTACTAAGGTTAGATATAGATGATAAGTTTATAGAGTTATGTTCAGCATTTGATATAAAATACGCAGAGGAATCTCTACTCCATACAACAACTTGCCAAATAAGTTCACAGATTCTAAATTACTGGAAATTATCAGAAGATATAGTTGATGTTATTGAGTATAGCGACTACCCTAAGGATGCTCCAAAAGAGATAAGAAAACTGTGTGTGGCAAACAGTATAGTAAATACACTTATCGATTTACAAGGAAACATAGCACAAGAGATACCAGATGAGATACTTCCTCTACTAGCTGAGTTTAATTTAGACCCAAAAGATCTAGCAAATGCTCTTGAATCTATTAAAGTTCAATAACCTCATCAGCACACCATCTGGCTAGATCTATATCATGGGTTATAAGTAGCATACCCATACTCCCTAAACTCTTCATAAGCATCTTCATAACATCAAGCTCAATCACATTATCTAATGCTGATGTTGGTTCATCAAGTAGTAATAGATCTGGTTTCATAAGCATAGCTCTAACGATAGAGGCTCTTTGAAGTTCTCCACCAGATAATTTATGTGGCAATTTTAAAAGTAGTTGATAATCTAAATTTACTAACTCTAACATAGCTTCTAAACCATCTAAAGGGGTAACATCTTTTATCTGGTCTATTAAATTATAGCTTGGGTGAAAAGAGCTATATGGATCTTGAAAAACTTGTGAAGCTTTTAAACTTTTTATAGAACCAGAGTGTGGCTTCAAGTTTTTTAAAATCAACTCAAATAGGGTACTTTTACCTATACCACTCTCCCCAACAATAGCTTTTAACTCACCCCGTTTAAGATTAAGTGTAAAATCATCAAACAACAATCTATCTTTTTTATAACCAAAAGATAAGTTATTTACCTCTAAAACATAACTCAAATATTAGCTCTTATTTAAAGCTAAATATAGTTTAGTTAACTCTTTAAAAAGCATATCTGGTTTGATGTTAGAATCCTCTTCCCAAATTCTTTTCATAACAACATTATCCTCTTCACCATCCCAAACTTTTATATATGTACCATCTTTATATCCATTCTCTTGACGAAATTGGTTTAAGATATTTTTACCTACATATAATCTATAAAGTGTTTGAAGATTTAAACCACTCATAACTACAAGGTCAAAAAACTCACTTAAAAGATCCTCTAACTCTAGACTATCTTTAGCTAAAACAAGTCTCATAACATTTTCAACTTTCTCTATCACCTCATCTTGTGTAGCAAACTTACTCTCATCTATATCTATCTTAGTAAACGATTCTAAAAGTGAAATATTAAGAGCTAAATCTTCAACTCCACCCTTTAACTCCCTAGAGTAATTCTCTATCGCTAAGGAGATTATAAAATGCCAAACATCAACAACCTCTATCTGTAAATTATCCCAATCAGGTTCTTGATTTATACTTTTCCAATGTTTCCATGAAAAAGAATCTATCATCTCAGCACACTCCATATAGATACAACGCTTCCAGTTTATAACTTTACCATTTTTTGTGATTCCATCTGTCCATTTTTCACCGTTTGTAGCCTCATTTAGTTGAGCCTGAAGTTGTAACATCAATAATATTTTATCCATTTTATATCCAATATATTTTAAATTTAATTCTATTATTTTATCTAATATGGTAGTATTTCACACTTAAAAAAGGAGATTTATGAAAAGAATTAATTGTAGAAGATGTAAACACTATTTTGTAACTTGGAAACCAAAACAGCCTCATGGGTGTAAAGCGTACGGTTTTAAATCTCCACAGATACCATCTATGGTAGTTTTTCAAAGTAGCTCAACTGAGTGTACTATGTTTGTTGAGAAGAATCCTCCCAAATAATCTTTTTACCAAACCCTAGTTTATTATCTGTCATCTTAAAATAATCAACCTTAATTTGCCAAAGTTTAGGTTTTAAAAGTTTAGAGTAGGGAAAAGCTTTAAAATAGAGATTTTTTAAATTTGAATCTTCTAACTCCATAAATTTACCACGAAATTGAACACCCTCAATTTTACCAACAATTTTTGTCTCTAAAACTATGTTTCCAGCTACTTTATGATTTTTTTTTATATGGTTAATATGTGTAGTTTTATCATCACTAGCAACTATGAAAGATAGACTATCTAATGAAAATGTATAAAAAAGGCTACAAACACTAATCTCATCTTGATTAGATGTAGCTAAACTCAAAACATGATGTTTTTCTAAAAATTTCTCTATCTTATTAAGTGACATTTACTATAAAAACATAAAATTTTCTAAATCTTCAGCTGTTGTAATAGATCTCTTATCTAACATCATCTTACCTATATCATCATTTACAAGTAGATCAAATATGGATGATGGACTTTGCATATTATAATAGCTTTTGATAAAATCTATCGCTATTTGAAGCTTATCCTCTTTTGTACTATATTTCCTATACTCTTTATATTCATTCCAATCAAATCCACTCAAATTTTATCCCTATTTTTTAATCCGTTTTCTAACCGTAGAACAACTTCCGACATTTTAGCAAAAGAGATGGCAAAATTCAAACGCATAAATCCACTACCCTCTCTACCAAAACTGATACCAGCATTTAAACCAAGTTTTACATCTTTTATAAAAAACTCTCTCAAAGCTTTATTCTTAAGAGCTAAACCTCTACAATCTAACCATGCCAAATATGTAGCCTCAATAGGCACAATTTTTATAAATTGTGGATATTTATCACAAACATTTTTTAGCATCTTATAGTTATTAAAAAGATGTATTTTTAGATCTTCTATCCAACCTTTACCACCACTGTAAGCAGATTCAAATGCCACTTGTGAAAGGATAGAACCCTCACCAAAATGGTTTTTATCATAAACAGCTTTAAACTTTTTTCTTAAATCTTCATTTGGAATCACAACTGTACTTATAGCAAAACCTGCCATATTAAAAGTTTTTCCAACACCTAAAGCTGTAACTGTTATATCTCTAGCTTCTTGTGACAATGAAGCAAATGTTATATGTTTATATGGCTTGTAAACTAAATCGGAGTGTATCTCATCTGAAAAAACAACTATATTATTTTCTAAACAAACCTCTAAAATCTCCGCTAATTCATCCCTACTCCAAACTCTACCAACTGGATTATGTGGAGAACAAAGTAGTAAAAGCTTAGTATCTTTATCTATTTTAGATTTTAGATCCTCTATATCAAAACTATATTTTCCAGATTCTAGCTGTTTAAGTGGGTTTTTGAGTAGTTTTCTATCATGGTTTAATACACTATGAAAAAATGGTGGATATACTGGTGTTTGAACTATAACCTTATCTCCAACATCACTAAATGCCTCTATCGCTACACCCATACTAGCAACAACAGAGTGTGAGTATAAAATATATTCCACCTCGAACTCAAAGGAGTGTTCCCTCTTCATCCAATCTATCTGAGATTGATAAACACTATGAGCTATATTTTCATAACCAAAATTTGGATGACTTAACCTACTTTTTACAGCTTCAAGAACAAAGTCTGGAGTATCTATATCCATATCAGCAACCCAGACAGGGATAAGATCTTCAGTCTGAAACAACTCTTTTCTCATAGTATATTTTAAACTATTACTCCCCTCTCTTGGTGCTGAGTTTTTAAAGCTATAAGATCTATTTTTCATCTAAATAGATTCTAAAACTCTAGTTGCCAACTGCTTTGGTAAAAGGTTTAAAGATTCCTCTACAAGCTTTGTGTTTCCATGAGTTATAAATTTATCATCATACTCAAAGCTAACTAACTCTATATTTAAAATTTTCTCATCTGCTAAAAATTCTAAAATAGCAGAACCAACACCACCCGCTTTTGAACTATCTGAAAATATAAACCATTTTGAATGCTTTTGAGCTAAATTTTTTAAGACTTCTGTATCTAAAGGTTTTACAAACCTTAAATCTAAAATAGCAACATCTTTATCTAAAAGATTAGCAGTTTCATAAGCACGACCAACACCATTACCATAACCAATAAAAAGTATATCTTCATTAGATTCACTAAGTAATTGAGATTTTCCCAACTCAAAAGGGGTAGATTCTACTAAAGATGTTTCAATAAAAGATCCTCTTGGGTATCTAATGGAACAAGGGTGTTGATACTCTGCTGCGAATCTCATAGCTTGATGGAAACTTTTTTCATCTCTTGGAGCAAAAAGTGTCATATTTGGAATCGCTCTTAAAAAAGATATATCAAAAACACCTTGATGTGTCTCACCATCTTCACCAACAATCCCTGCTCTATCAAGAGCAAAAACAACAGGTAGATCCATAAGACAAGTATCATGAATCACTTGGTCATATCCCCTTTGTAAAAATGTCGAGTAGATAGTACAAAAAGGTTTAAACCCCTCTTTTGCTAAAGCTGACATACTTGTAACTGCGTGTTGCTCTGCGATAGCAACATCCCAAAATCTATCAGGATAACTCTCCATAAGTTTACTAAGCCCTGTTCCACTAGGCATAGCAGCTGTTGCTCCAACAATCTTTTTATCATTTGTTGCTAACTCAAATAAAGATTCTGTATATATTTGTGTAGCACTTTTAGTTGAAGATTTTTTAAGTGATTTACCATCATGTACATCAAAAGGGGCTACACCATGCCACTTCTCCTCATGCCCCTCTGCGATACTATAACCCTTACCCTTAAGTGTTTGAGCATGGATAATAACTGGCTTTTTAAGATTTTTTGCTTTCTCTAAAATATCAATAAGTTGCTCAAGATTATGCCCATCAACAGGACCAATATAGTCGATTCCCATCTCCTCAAACATAATCCCCGGAGTTATAAGCTTTAAGCTCTCCTCCATCTTTTTTGCTACATAATGAGCACCATTACCAAAATTATCAACAAAATTTTCAGTATGTTTTTTAAATTTTTGATAAAATGAACCAGCCATAGCAGAGCTTAACATCCTACTTAAAGCCCCTATCGGTTTGGCGATACTCATCTCATTATCATTAAGGATAATAATCATAGGATACTTTCTATCACCTAACTCATTTAAAGCTTCATAAACCATACCAGCAGTCATAGAACCATCACCAATCATCACAACTGGGATACGAGAATCTTCCTCACCTTTTAGGGCGATAGCTTTAGCAGCCCCCACACCTAAAGAGATAGATGTCGAACTATGTCCAGCTACAAAATAATCATCTTCACTTTCACTAGGTTTAGTATATCCACATAAACCATTAAATTGACGAAGAGTATCAAAAGCTTCCCATCTATCAGTTAGTAGTTTATGAGCATAAGATTGGTGTGATACATCAAAGATGAAAGGATCTTTTTTAGAATCAAACACCTTATGCATAGCAACTATAAGCTCTGTTGCTCCTAGTGTTGAACTAAGATGCCCACCATTTTTACTTACTACTCTTAAAATCTCTTCTCTTATATCTTTACAGATTATCTCTAACTCTGGTATAGTTTTTGATTTAATATTCATATTTTTTACTCACTTAAAGCTGCTTTTTTTACTCTTTCAAATCTTTTAGCTATCTGGGAATCTATATTTCCAGCATCACTAATGGCTATCACACCACCTTCACTTACAGCACTATCAGATAATATCTCAACATGTTCTAAAGAACCAACATGCTCAGATATAGCACCATGATTTTTTGGATTTACTTTAAGTGTAATTTTGGAAGCACTTTGAAGCTCCTTAATCAACTCATCACCTAAAACCTTAGCTATCTCACTAGAGTTTTGAGATAACTCTATCCCAATAACCTCTTTAGATATATCGACAGCGGCCATAACCAAACCATCTTTAATACCCTCTAAAGCTTTTTCAAACTCTTTAGCACTATTTTCAAGAGTTTTAACTGATAAAGCAAATTGCTCTATACTTTTTGCTATACTATTAGCACCATCCTCATTCGCTTTTTTTATACCAGCTTGAACACCCTCTTTAAAAGCTTCCTCTTTAACTCTAGCTAACTCTTTTTCAAACTCAGCCTCTTTTTCCTCTAACTTCATCTGTAATTTAATAAAATTAGAGGACATCTCATCTGTTTTTTGCATCAAAGATTCTATAAGCTTATCTTTGGCTTCACTCTTACTATCACCACTATTTTGAGGATCACTCACCCTTCTACCAGGATTATCTTTTTCAGAATACTCCTGCTTAACTAAGGATGTTTTTTGAAATGTTTCACTATCATCACTATTTGAACCAAGTGCCAAAATTTTAAAATTATATTTATCAATGAGATGTTCACCAATAGTTTCTTTAGAGATAATAGTTGCCATATCTAGTCAATCATCTCCTCTGTTGAACCCATCTGAATTGTTCCAGCTTCAGCAAGACCATTAACAACTTCAACAATTTTTCTTTGAGCATTTTCAACATCTTTCATCTTAACAGCACCAAGGAATTGCATCTCCTCTTCAAACGCTTCTCTAGCTCTTTCAGACATAGCAGAGAAAAATTTCTCTTTAAGTTCAGGTGGTGAACTTTTAAGTGCTAACATGAGTTCAGCTTTATCCACAGCTTTTAATGTTTCAGATATAGCAGCCTTATCTAACGATACAATATCCTCAAATGTAAACATCATATCTTTGATTAGTGTCGCTAGCTCCTCATCTTGTTGCTCGATTTGAGATAGAGTAGCTTTAGATGATTTTGTACCAAGACGGTTAAATACATCAGCAACAGCACGAGGTCCACCAACTTCAACTTTGTAAGAAGCAAGAGATTCAAGTTTAGATTCAAGAACTGCTGAAACCCTTTTAATAACTGATGGTGATATATCACCAAGTCTAGCCATTCTCATAGCAACCTCACTTCTCAAATCATCAGGGAAGAAATGGATAGTATCTGCTGCTTCGGTCGCATCCATATGTGCTAAGATAAGAGCAATCGTTTGTGGATGCTCATTAACAATAAAGTCTGAAAGTTGTTGAGGCTTGATTTTAGAAAGATAAGCAAAGTTTTGAGTATTTTGCATACTTTTAGAAAGTTTATCTAAAACTCTTTTTGCCTCTTCGGGTCCTAAAGTTCTGTAAAGTAACTCTCTAGCATACTCTAAACCACCAGTTGTAAGGAATTGACCAGAATGGAAAATAGCATGAAACTCCTCTAAAACAGCAGTAGCCACAGCTTTTTCAATAGTTTTACCACCAGCAATATATTTTGAGATCTCTGTAATTGAGTTTACAGAAAGATTAGCAAATATAGATGCTGTATTATCTTCACCAATTTGGATAAAAAGTATAGCAACTTTCTCTGCCATACTCATCTCATCAAAAGCAGCTTGTTGTGCTGGAGATAAATTCATATACTATCCTTTTTTAATATCACCTGTTTGTTCAGCCTCTTCACCAAGTAGTGCCTCAATAAGTGCTGCTATCTCTTCTGGATTATCCTCTGCCATAGTTTTTACTTTTTCAAGTAAAACATCATGTTTAAGTTCATCCTCATTAAATCCATCACCAACACCAAGTTGATCTTCAACTTTTTTACGCATTGCTTGAACTTTTTCTACTAGATCTTCATCATCATCATCTTCTATATCAAGAACAGGTTTAACTAACTCATCCTCCTCTTGTGAAACCTCAAGCATCCTCTCAGCAAATGGTGAGATAACTTTTTTGTAAACAATAAGAAGTAATAGTAGTACAAAAATATACTTAAATAGATTTGAGAATGGTGCTAAATATACTTCACTAAATCTAAGAACTTTTGAAACCTTATCAGCACCAGCTGAGATTCCCTCTCTCTTAAATTGTAAATTTTTTACACTGATTAAATCACCTCTCTCCTCATTTATACCGATAGAGCGACTAGCTAATGAGGTTAAAGCTTCTAAATCAGCTTCACCAAGGGGTTGATACTCCACAATCTCACTATCCCCTCCATCCTCTGCTGGTTTAAATTTATATTTTCCATCTACTATAACAGCAGCTGTAATTCTTTTAATTCTAGCAAATTGAGACTTTGTTGTTGATACTGTTTTACCAACCTCATAGTTTGTAGTACCCTCATTTTTTTCATACTTCTCTTTTGTAGCGTTACTTTTTAAACCTTGAACAGGTCCAATATTACTCACCGTACCAGGTACACCACCAACTACATCAGGAGTACCACCCTCCCTTTTTTCCTCTTTTATCTGCTCACTTCTTACAACATTTTCAGGATCATATTTTTCAGAAGTTGAGTTTTTAATAGAGAAATCATACTCAATAGTTACCTGAGCTACAACCTTATCCATACCACCAACAAATGGTGCTATAACTTGTAATATCTTTTGCTGTTTTTTTCTCTCTTGCTTAGTTTTATAGTTTAGTTGAACAACAGATAATTCACCCATTTGAACCATCTCATCATCATCACCAAGTGTTTCACCTGAAGCATTGATTAAGGTAACATTTTGTGGACTCATTTTAGGAATCGCAGAAGCAACAAGATTTTTTATACCTCTGATTTGCTTAGCAGATAAAACTCTACCCTCAACTAAAGTAACCATAACTGAAGCAGTTGGGGGTTGCTGTCGTGATACAAAAAGTGTCTCTTTTGGCATAGCTAAACTAACACTAGCACTCTCTATGGGAGTTAAAGCATTTATAGTACGGGAGAGTTCACCCTCTCTAGCACGAAGCAGTTTTATCTGCTGATCAAAACTTGTAGCACCAAACTCTTGATTATCAAATAGTTCAAATCCTACACCATCTTTATCTTTTGTGATTCCTTGAGATGCTGCTATAGCTATCCTTTGCTTATAAACAACATCTTTTGGAACCATTATCACATTATTATCAAGAAGCTCATAAGGTGTACCATCTTGCTCTAGTTGTGTTACAACCTTAGCAGCATCTTCAGCATTTAACGATTCAAATAAAACCTCATATTTAGATTCTTTTTTAGCTGTATAGACAACCAAAAATATAATAAAGCCAACTATACCAACAACAGCAGCACTTATAATAATCTTTTGTTGTTTAGTTAATTTCGAATAAAGTACCGATAACTGTGAAAAGAGTGCTTTAAAATCCATTAACTTCCAACTATTTTATATAACTATATAATTTCTAACATTAGTTCAAAAAAACGGCTATTTTGCTCTGATGAACCAACTGTAACTCTAATAGCATTCATACCATAACCACTAAGGTCTCTAACTATCATCCCTTTTTTAAGTAGTTTAGTTGCTATATCGCTTGAATTATGTTTATCAGCTAAACATAAAGTTACGAAGTTTGTATAACTTTTTATAACCTCTATACCATTCTCTTTAGCAAACTTTTCATATCTTTTCATCTCATCAAAACTTAAAGAGATAGATCTATTTACAAACTCCTCATCAGCTAAAGCGACACTAGCAGCTTCAAGAGATAGAGTTGTGATATTAAATGGTGGGCGAAGTTTATAAAGCTCTTTTATGATTTTAGAGTTAGATATACCATAACCAACTCTCATACCACCAAGACCATAAGCTTTTGAAAATGTACCAAGGTAGATAACATTATCAAACTTCTCTATCAAACTTTTTGGTTCAACTTTTTTACTATCATCTTTAAATGAAGCATACTCCATATAAGCGCCATCAACAACAACTAAAGTATCAGAATCAATTTTTGCTAAAAACTCTAACATCTCACTAGAATCTATCGCATCACCTGTTGGGTTGTTTGGTGTACATAAAAATATAATCTCTGGTTTTTCATCAAGATATAGTTTGTAAAACTGATCTAAATCGTGATGTTGTGATGAAGTTCTAATAATCTCAGCACCAACATGTTTAGCATAGATCTCATACATAGCAAAAGTAACACTATTTATAAGAATCTTAGAATCACTATCAGCTTTAGCATGGATAATAAACTCTATCACTTGATCGCTACCAGAACCGATAATGATATTTTCACCATCAACAGCAAACCTATCACTAAGTGCTGTTTTTAGTTTTGTCATAGAATCATCTGGATATAGAGCCATATTTTGAACTATATCTACAACTGCTTTTTGAACTTTAGGAGAACAACCATAAGGGTTCTCATTTGAAGCAAGTTTAATTATATCTTTTGGTTCGATTCCATACTCACGAACAACTAACTCGATAGGCTTACCAGCCTCATAAGTTTTTATACTTTCTAGTTTTTTATTAAATTTCAATCTTCACCCTTTACATAACTTCCAAGCCAAGTAACTTCACCCTCATGTTTTTTCAAAACATTTTGGATTCTTTGCTCATCTATATGACCATAAAAATCGATATAGAACCAGTAACCAAAACCACTTTTATCTTTAGACGGACGAGATTCTATCTTTGAAAGGTTAATATTTTCATTATCAAAATCTTGTAAAAAATGTACTAAAGAACCTGGTTCTTGAGCATCATGAAGTTTTACAAGGATAGATGTTTTATCTCTATCACTGATACCATTTTTAAAATCACTCAAAATAAGAAAACGGGTAGAGCTATCATGCTCATCTTCCACATTTTCAAACATTGTAGGAACTTTATAAAGCTTTGCTGCGATATGTGAGCAGATAGCAGCTGAATTTGGCTCTTGTGACGCTAAGATAGCAGCTTTTGCCGTAGATTCTACTGGAATTTGCTCCACATTAACTAAACCATACTGAGATAAAAACTCTCTACATTGCCCAAAACCTTTATCTTTTGAGTATATCTTTTTAATATCTTCAAGCTTTTTAGAGTTTGTAGCAAAAGACATATGAATCGGCATATATAACTCAGCAACAATTTTTACAGATGATTTTGCTAAAAGATCTAAAGTCTCACCAACAATCCCATCACGAGAGTTCTCAATAGGTACAACACCAAACTTAGCTCTTTTTGATTCTAAAGTTTGAAAAACAGAGTATATAGAACCCAAAGATAGATAATCACTCATAGCTCCAAAACGGCTCTCTGCTGCTTGATGGGTAAAACTCCCCTCAGGTCCAAGATATGCGATTCTCTCAGGTAACTCTAAGTTTCTTGAAACAGCAAAAATCTCTAAAAAGATAGCTTCTATGGCACTACTATTTAAAAGACCACCAGATTCTTTACTTAATTTTGTGAGTCTATCTATGATAGCTTTTTCCCTTTCAGGTCTATATATAGCTCCACCAGAATCGTTTTTTATCTCACCAACTCTCTCAACAACTCTCATCCTTTTGTTAAGTAGTTCAAGAATCTCATTATCGATAGAATCGATAGCTAATCTACAATCATCTAAAGTTTTCATCATACTCTCCTCATTTAGCGAGTTTATCTTCAAGTATAGCTTTCATATCAGCATATATATGGTCTGGTTTTAGTTCATCTTTTAAAAAAGGAACAATCTCCTCTTTGGTTTTATACTTACCACTTGTTACAAAAGTTGTTTTCATACCAAGCTCTTTAGCACCACCTAGGTCACCTTTAACATCATCACTAATCATCTCAATATCAGAAAACTTTATATCTTCTTTTTGAATCTGAATAAGTTTTAAAGCTTCATTGTAAAAAGAGATACTAGGCTTACCAACAACATCATAAGATACAGAGGTAGCAAACTCTAAAAGTTTTAAAACTGCTCCAACTCCAGGGTAGCGTTTAGAGTTTTTGGCATAGATAGATGTTTCGTGCATACCAACTAAAGATGCTCCTGATAGTAAAAAATCTATCATCTGAGCATACTCATCAGCACTAAAATCCTCTTTTATAGCAACTAAAACTGTTTTTGGATTCTCATAATCTAACCTATAACCCATAACCACTAAAGTATCTAAAAACTCTTTAGCTCCATAAGCAGCTACACTACCTTTTTCAACCCTACTCTCTAAAAGCATCAAAGGATCAAGATATTTATCAAAACCAAAATTAAAACCTTGATCTTTTAAAAAGTTATAAAAGTTTTCACTAGATTTTTTAGTGTTATTTGTAACAACCATATATGGTATGTTCTTACTATTTAACATATCGATAAACTCTATACTTCCAGCAATCGGTGATTTATCATTATCACTAATCAAAGTACCTTGAACATCTATAAAATACAAATAAACACCTTTTATCTACTAATCTAAAAACTCTTTTTCAAGAGCGATAATATCATCAAAACTTTCCCTCTTACGGATAAGCTTAATCTCTGAACCTTTTATAGCTACTTCAGCACTTCTACCACGAGTATTATAGTTACTACCCATACCAAAGCCATAAGCTCCAGCACTATGAACAACAATCAAATCATTATGAGCTAATTCAGGAAGTTTATAATCTTTTGCGAAAAAATCACCACTTTCACAAACTGGACCAACTATATCAACCTCTCTAGGCTCACTAGTAGAATCTGTAATTGTCTCTATCTTATGGTAAGCGTTATATAAAGATGGACGAAGTAGATCATTCATAGCACCATCTACAACAACAAACTTTTTAGCACCATTTTGTTTCTCATAAAGAACTTTTGATACAAAATAACCACCATTTGCTGTTAAGAATCTACCTGGTTCACAGATAACAGTTAAATCAAGACCTTTTAGTGTACTTAAAATTGCTTGAGCATAATCGTAAGGTGAGATAGTTACTTCATCATCATATTTGATTCCAAGACCACCACCAACATCAAAAAACTTAAGTTCAATTTTGATTTTTGTTAATGAACGAACTAAATCAGCAACAATCTCAGCAGATTCATAGATAGGCTTAAGCTCTGTTAGTTGTGAACCGATATGAAAATGGATTCCAACAGGGTCTAAGTTATCAGAGTTATTTGCTTTGATATACATCCTCTTAGCACTATCTAAATCTACACCAAATTTATTATCATGTAAACCAGTTGAGATATAAGGGTGTGTTCTAGGGTCGATATTTGGATTTACTCTTATGCTGATTCTAGCTTTTTTATCTAACTCTTTTGCTATAAGCTCTACACGACCAAGTTCAGCTTCACTCTCAACATTGATATATAAAATATCTCTCTCGATAGCTTCACGAATCTCATCATCACTTTTACCAACACCAGAGAAGATAATCTTATAAGATGGAACACCAGCTAAAAAAGCACGACGAACCTCACCGATAGAAACACAATCAGCCCCAGCACCTAAATCTGCGAAATGTTTAACAACACTAAGATTAGAGTTTGCTTTAACAGCATAAGCCATAATCGATTTTCTAGCTTTAAAAGCCTCTTTTAGTTGGTTATACTGATCACTCATATGATCCAAATCATAAATATATAAAGGTGTTTTGTATTTGTCTGCCAATTCTCTAAAATTTATCATAAAATTTCCAAATATTTTTTTGGTTATTTTATCTAAAATGTGCTTATGTTTTGGTTAGAGAAACCTAAGTAGATAAACGATATTTTCGCCACTGTCTAATAGCTATAATAAATAGGATAAATACAGGAAGAACTATACCAACTTCACTAGGTATCGTTTTATTATTTGAGAGTTCAACAAGAGCAAAAAGTATAGCCCAAACTATCAAAGTTGCTAAAACAGCACTAAAACTAAATAGAGATACATTTAAAGATCTTGAGCTAATAGGTACAAAAAAGAAGATTATAACTATAAGGCAAGGTACAAAAAGTGGATATACAAAGATCTTATATAAAGATCCCTTTATCGTATCTGTATTTACATTTTGATCTTTTAGTAATGAAAAAGCATCGATAGCATCACCAATAGTAAAGTTTACTTTACCCTCATAAACCTGATCTAAAACTTTAGGTCTAAACCCCTGAAGTATCTTTAAATCTTTTTTATTAACAACCTTAATACCCTTAGAATCAAAATCTAATCTATCTGGTTTTATGATTATATCAGCATCTTTTATATGCCAATAGTTCTCCTTATAGTAAGCTACTTTAGCTACTAAAACCTCTTTTAGAGTATCATTTTTCATAGAGAATACTCTTATCCCCTCAGCTTTTTCTTGAAGTGGAATCATCTTTGAAAAGTAGATATATTGATTCTCATAAGTAAAAAAAAGGTCCCTAGTAGGGCTTAAATACTCCCCATTTAAGCGGATATTTTTAGCAAACTCATTTGCCCTTGAAAAACTAGGAAGTGAGTGAAGATATACAAAAAACAGTATAATCGTAGATGAGACAACAACAAACGGTTTTAGTATATCAACCTTAGAGTAACCAAGTGAATAAAAAGATACTAAAGCATTCGATTTTATGAGATAAACTTTTGTTGCTATCATCGCAAAGATAAGAGATAAAGGGAGGAGCATATCTATCGCAAAAAAAAATTTATATGCAAGGTAGATAATAATTAGGTTGGCTGATGTTAAAAGTTTTTGTGGGTCAAACATATAATCCCAACCAACGATAAAACAAACTAATGCTATCAGGATAACTAAAAAATATTTGATATAATGAAAAGATACATATTTGAATGCTAACATAATCGCTATTTTAACTGAAATTTTTTAATTGTATATTTAGAGCTTGTATCTTCTATTGAGTTTTCAAGTAAAAACTCAACAGCTTCACAACAGTTTTCTATCCATGTTGGTAGATGTTTCATCTCTTTATCATTAAAGTCACCTAAAACATAGGAGGCAACTTCACCCTTGTGTTCTGGTTTCCCTATCCCCATACGAACTCTAGCATAGCTTTTTGAGATTCGCTCATCAGTTGAGCGAAGCCCGTTATGTCCACCATGCCCACCACCATGTTTAAAACGGAGAGTTCCAAAAGGTAGATCTAAATCATCATGTATTACAACAACTTCATCTATTTTATAAAACTTTTTAACAGCGACAATAGAATCACCAGAAAGGTTCATAAATGTAAGTGGTTTTAATAAAAAATGGTTTGAGAATTTAAAAAGTTCACCTTTAAAAGATGAAGATGAGAGTTTTTGAGCATTATTTCTTGAGATTAGCTCATCAATTACCATAAAACCGATGTTATGGCGATTCATTTTATACTCGGAACCAGGATTCCCTAGTCCGACTATAAGCATAATTATTTAGCTTTGATGATACTGATTAGTGCTACACGATCAGCATCTAAAATAGTAACATTAGGGATCTCTGGAAGATCACGAACAAGTTTAGAATCACCTGTATCCATCTCAGTTACATCAACTTCGATGCTATTTGGAAGATTCTCAGGAGTACATTTTACAGTTAAACGAGGTTTAGCCATATGTACAAGACCTTTATTTTTAAGACCTTTTGCTTCACCAACTGGGATGATTGGTACATTAAATTTAGTCGCAACACCTGGTTGTGCTACCATTAAATCTACATGTAAAAGGTTACCTGTAACTGCTTGTGACTCATATGATTGAACAACAACATTTAACTCTTTACCATCTACTGATACTGGGAATGCGATTGTTTCTTTTTTACGAACAGTACGGATATATTCATTCATTTTGAATGCGGCATTGATATTCTCAAAACCTTTACCATAAATGTTAGCAATTAGATAACCATCACGACGAAGCGCTTTTGTAGCTGCTTTACTTGTACTCTCTCTAACGATTGCTTCTAACATATTAATTCCTTAATTAAAAAAATGTTCGCAATTATACCCTTAAATATTTAATATGAGTTGAAAACTCTACTTTAACCCTATAATATCATCTTGAGATGTTTCTTTTATAGTTCCATCTTCAGCTTTTTCACCCTCTTCACCATTCAACCCACTAATTTTAAGCTCAAGATCTGAAGCACTTGTAGCATTTTTCTTAGCCTCATCTTTAGTAATAACACCCTCATTATATAGATCCATAAGTGCTTGATCAAAACTTTGTGATTTATATATATCTTTACCCTCTTCTATCGCATCTTTGATTCCAAAATCATCATTTTCCATAATCAATTTTTCAATAGTTGAAGTACGAACTAAAATTTCCATAGCAGCACGGCGACCACCATCAACAGTTTTTACAAGCCTTTGAGATATTATCCCTTGGATAACACCAGCTAAAGATAATCTAACACGATTTTGCTCATTTGTTGGGAATGTTGAGATGATACGGTTAATCGTCTCTTTAGCATCAATCGTATGTAGAGTTGAAAAAACTAAGTGACCAGTATCAGCAGCATGAAGTGCTAAGTTTATAGTCTCCATATCCCTCATCTCACCAACTAAAATAATATCAGGATCTTCACGAAGTGCTGATTTTAAAGCAGCTCCAAACGATAGTGTATCTTGCCCTACTGAGCGTTGATTTACTATACACTTATCATCTTTATGAACAAACTCTATCGGATCTTCAATTGTAATGATATGTTTTTCACGATGCTCATTTATCTCTCTTATTAAGGCTGCTAAAGTTGTTGATTTACCACTACCTGTTACACCAGTAACTAAAACTAAACCCCTCTCTTTAGATGCGAAGCTTTTTACAATATCTGGAACATTTAAAGATTCCAATCTAGGAATCTCAACAGGAATCACACGAAATACTGCTGAGATTCCATACATTTGGTAAAACATATTTACACGAAAACGGGTCTTTTCATCAAATGGATAAACCATATCCATCTCTTTATTTTCAACAAACTCATCATATCTTTCACCTAAAAGCTCTTTAGCAAAAGCATCAGCTTGTTCTGGAGTAAATATATCTTTTCCAAGTCTAGTTATATTTCCTTGAATCCTTGCTCTAAAAACTGCTCCAGATTTTATATGTAGATCACTACCTCTATGTTTAACCATATGTTCTAAATATTTTCTTACCTTTTGTAACTCTTTTACACCATCTTCCATCTATACTGCCTCCATAATATCTTTAAATGCCTCTTTAAATGATTCTAATCCATCAACTATCTGTTTATCTAAAACCTCATTAAAATCTATACCTAAATCTTTTATTTTTGAAAAATGTTTATCTATAATCTCTTGTGATATTGGTAAAACTTTTTTTGTCGATGAATTTTTTTCAAACGCTTTTATTGTATCTATCGGTGCTGTGTTTACGCTGTTGTAAGCTAAAAGCTCTTTTATGTAATAATGTGCTTCTAAAGAATCATCTTTTACACCTGTACTCGCAAAAAGTGTTCTACACCCTAAAACATCTAACTTCTCAATCGCACTATATATCTCAGAACTATTATAGATTCCACTCAAAGCGACCTCAACACCATTCTCTAAAAGTTGTTTATCTAAAGCTCTATCGATTCTACTAACAAAAACACTTATAACAGTATCAACTTTTGAACCAAATTTCTCAACACCTTTACTAAACGCATCAGCACAAGATAAAGCTTGTGATTTTTTAAAAATCAGAGTAGCATTTACTGGAATCCCACAAGATGTTAACTCCTCCATAGCGATATATCCAGCGGGTGTAGCTGGGATTTTTATCATCACATTTTCTCTAGCTATCTCTTTAAACAACCTTTTACCCTCAGCTATCGTAGCTTCACTATCATCACAAAGGTATGGATCAACCTCTATACTTACATAACCATCATCACAATTTTCATAAAGGGGTTTAAGTATATCAGCAGCTTTTTGTATATCGTAAATAGCTACTGCTTCATATCTCTCTTTAGCTGTTTTAGATTTTAAATCACTTAGTTGCTCTTTGTAAGCCAAAGAGTTTAATATAGCATTTTTAAAGATAGCTGGATTAGATGTAGCTCCATTTATAACACCTCTAGCTATCAAATCTTTAAACTCACCATCTAAATAATCTCTCTCTATAAAATCAGCCCAAAGTGAAAATTTCAAATCTTCAATATACATACAAATCCCCTATAATCGTTTTGATGTATTATACATATATATAAATAAAATTAAAGTATGTAGTAAAGATAAAAGAGTTATACTCTCTAAAGTTATAAAATTAACACTATCCTCAATATCTATCAAAAGATATATATCATATAAAAATTGTTCAAACCACCAAATCAAAGTGTATGTAAAGCTAACAAAAATAATAAAAAATAGTATAGCTTTAAAAGTTATAACTAGATGAAGTTTATTGATTAAAAATAGTGTAGTAAAAAGATTGAAAAAATATAATATATAGTTTGAGGAGCTAAAAAGTTTTACTAAAATAAAATTGATAATTGGTAGGTAAATATATATAAATAGTCTATTATTAAAAGAGATGATATAGATAAACTGTAATAGTAAAGTTGTGGTGTACTCCCCTATAAAGATAAGGGAGATAGTAAATACTATATGGGTTAGTACCCCTACACTAAGAGAGGATTTTAGGAATCTTAACCATAAATGTTGAACCATTTTCTGAACTCTCTACACTTATAATACCCTCAAACTGTTTTTGAATAATCATTTGGCTCATATAAAGACCTAATCCTGTCCCATTCTTACCTTTTGTACTAAAATATGGTTCAAAGATTTTATCCACAACATCTGGGTTTATACCATTAGCATTATCACAAACTGTTATTAAGATAGTTTCACCCTCATCTTTTACATCTAATGTAACTTTTAAACCATCTCTATCTGTTTCTACTAAAGCATCTATTGCATTATTTAAAAGATTTAGTATAACTTGTATAAGCTCATTCATATAAACTTTCACAACAATATCATCACCTTTATTGAGGTTAACATCAATCTTCGTATTTTTTAATCTAGGGATAATGAAATTTATAGATTTTTGTACTAATTCATGTATCTCTATCTCTGTTGTTTTTTTATTTGGGTGAAAATATGTTTGAAAATCATCTATCGTATTTGATAGATACATAATTGTATCACTAATCTCCTCTAGTGTAATATCTATCTCCCTCTTTTTAAAATCTTTATGTAAAAGTTGCTTAAACTGATAATTAGATATTTGAAGTGTTATCGTTGAGAGAGGTTGTCTCCATTGATGTGCTATCATCGTTATCATCTCACCCATAACAGCCTGTTTTGATTGAGCACATATCAATCTATCTTTTTGTATTAACTCCTCTATTTTTTGCTCAACTGTAATCTCTAAAGATTCATTTATATTTCTAAGTTCAGTTGTTTTTAACTCAACCTCTTCTTCTAACTTTTTATTAAAATTTTCTAGTTGCTCTTTTTGATCTAAAATCAATCTTCTAGCTTCATTAATTTTCATCTTATAAAAATACATTGTTGACGCGACTATCAAAACAACAAAGAGTATATAAAATGCTTGATAGGGTGAGTATAAAGTCTCAAAAAAAGGTTGAAAAGGTGCGATAAGGATCATAAAACAAACTACAAAAAGCCAAAGTAATGCTTTTTTAAGCTCTTGGTAATAAAGCACTATAATAGGGTATGTAAACAACCAAACATGCTTCATCTCATCAGGATTATAGTTATACATTAGATAAAGAAAAAATACAGTAAATAAACCTGTAAAAAATGTAGCAACACACTCTGAGTATTCTTTACTTCTTCTAAGTAATAAAAATAAAACTATATTTATCAGAACAAGAGTTGTTTCTACATAAATTAAATCAGAATTACCTTTTAAATAATTTGTTGTCATACCAAAAATAAGACCTAATGAGGATAAAATAAACCCTACATTTAACATCTGATACTGACTTTTTAACTCCTCTGACATACTATTTGGATCGATGCCACTTGTAAAAAAATAGTTTAATTTTTTCATCTTCACCCCTTTTTTATGGTAAATAAACTTTATCTAAAAGCTCATTATATTCCGATATAGCATCACTATCAAGAGTTATACCACCACCACTTTTATAAACCAAAGAATCACCATCTTTCTCTATAAACCTTATCATAACCCCACTATCTAGTTTTTCACCATCATAAACACCAAAAACACCAGTAAAAAAATCTCTGTCATACTTTTCTATATCTTCTATAATCTTTATGGTGCTTTTTTTTGGTGTTCCAGTTATACTACCAGCAGGGAGTAGTGATTCTAAAATAGAACCAATCTTACTATGCCAATCATCACCCACACAACCACTAATGTGTGAGCTAACTTGAAGAAGCTTTTTATCACCTGCCCCAATCTCCGTGATATATCTAAACCTATCTACTTTAACATCTGTTGCCATAATAGATATATCATTTCTAAGTAGATCAACCACCATGATATGCTCTGCCATCTCTTTTTCATCATCTAAAATCTGATTTTTAGCATCATCTAGTGAAGCATCAATAGTACCTTTCATCGGATAAGTATCGATTCTATCATCTTTTATCTGTATAAATTTTTCTGGGGAGAAACAAACAAACTTATCTTTATATCTAAGTTTATAGTGAGCATTTGAGATTCTAAAAATCTCTTTTAATGTTAAATCTGTTTCTATTTTTGTTTTTTGTGTTAGATTTAATAAGTAGGTATCACCTGATTGTATCTTCTTTATAACATCATCAAACTTTTTTTTATATTCACTAAAAGGAATCGCCATTTTTTGTAAAAAATGTTTATGTATAGATGGCTTAAAATCTTCATCTATCATAAACTCAACATCTGAATCTTTTAAATCTTTAAGTAAAATAACCTCTAACTTTGAAGCTTTAAAATCGGTGATAAATAAAAAAGGTTCTCTCTTTGAACCAAGGGAGTTTAAATCTTTAAACTCCATCAATTAGCTTTTATCAGCTATCAACTTTTTAAGTATCGCCATTCTTATGTTTACACCATTTGTAACTTGTTGTAAAACTTTACATCGCTCATCATCTAAAAGCTCATCACAAATATCTATGTTCCTATGAACAGGTCCAGGGTGAAGTAGTATAATATCTCTATCACCCACTAACTCTGTTGTGATACAAAAATCACTAGCATAATCTTTTAGTGAAGCATAACTTTGTGAAGAGTGTCTCTCTGTTTGAGTTCTTAAACTCATAATAGCATCAACCTCATCAACTATCTCTTCTAAATAGTGTGTAGTTTTAAGTGATGTTTTTGGTAAAAAGTGTGGTGGAGCAACTAAAGTAACCTCCATACCAAAACGGGTTAAAAGTTCTATATTTGAGTTAGCAACTCTTGAGTTTTTTATATCACCAACGATAGCGATTTTTTTACCCTCTAAATCTCTAAAATGTTCCCTTAGAGTATAAAGATCAAGAAGTGCTTGAGTTGGGTGTGCATGAGCGCCATCACCAGCATTTATGATAGATGCTCTTGTACTGTTTGATAAGATTTTAGGAACACCAGAGTTTTGATGACGAACAATGATAGCATCAGGACCCATAGCATCAAGGTTCATAGCAGTATCTACAAGAGTTTCACCCTTTTTTGTAGAGCTATTTACAACATCAAGATGAACTATCTCGGCACCTAGCCTTTTAGCTGCTATCTCAAATGAGCTTTTTGTACGGGTTGAGTTTTCAAAAAATAGTGTGATGATTATCTTATCTTGTAAGATTCTATCAAATCTACCATCACTAAATCTTTTAGCATCTGCTAAAATCTCTTCAATCTCTTCTATTGTAAAATCATCTGTTCTTATTAAATGCTTCAAAACTAACCCTTTTTAATTTTACAAATTATACAAGAGATTACAGATGGTGTCAATATCTCTACTAACTTTTAACACCTCAAAACCTATCTCTTTAAAATATGGCTCAGAAACAGTTTTAAAACTCTCATCAGATTCTCTACAATTAAAAGCAACTATATGTTTTATATCTTTAGATTCTAAAGCTTTTTTACTAAGTAAAGTATCATTTATACACCCTAAAGAGCAATGTGTAACTAAAAGTGTAACAGCATTAAAATAATCTATCAAATCTATCATCATAGTGTTAGAATCGATAGGAACATATAACCCACCTGCCCCCTCAATGATGAGAATATCACAAAGTTTCTCTAACTTCTCTACTGCTAAATCTAACTTTTTAAAATCTAGTGGTGTGTTGTTTGAAGCCACAAAAGGTGCTGATGGAAGCTCGTAAGTGATAGGGACAATATCGTTAGAATCTAAATTTCTAAACTCATCATTTAACTCTTTTACAAAAGATAAAAGTATATCCCCATCAGGCATAACACCATCAACAACACCAGTCTCAATCAACTTAATAACCCCAACCCTATACCCTTGTGAAGCATACTCTTTTAAAAGTAACTTAGTAGTATATGTCTTACCAATATCAGTATTTGTCGCTGTTACGAAGATTCTTTTTTTCATAATATTACCTATTCAATAATTTACATATTGTATCTTCATTTTAGTTATTTAGATATAATACAATAAAATGAAAAGGGATTATGATGAGAACATTACAACTTCAGATAGACGATTCTATTTTCGATAAATTTATGGGTCTTTTAGATATTTTACCAAAAGAAAAGATTTTTATTTCTAATGATTCAAATGCTATAACATTAGAAGAAGCTAAAACAAAAGTACAAAAAGCTATAAATAGTATCAATGAAAATCGTGGATTAAATATAGATGAAGCATTTGATAAAGTTTTAGATTCTTAAATGATATATAAAATAATAATTGAACCAGAAGCTTTAGAAGATTTACTCTCTATAAAAAAATATATCACTCAACAAGATACAATATATAAAGCTAATAATTTTATATCACAATTAAAACTAACGATCAAAACATTAAACTCAATGCCTCAAAGATGTAGAAAAAGTTACTATACAAATAAAATAAATACTCACGATTTAATATATAAAAAATATACTATTGTATTTCAAATTATAAATGATAATGTACATATACTCTCTATCTTTAAACAAAAAAATTATTAGCTACTATTTCTAATAAAAAGATATAATTCCATCAATGAAAAAAGATATAAATTTTAAAGCACATACACCTTATGAACCATCAGGTGATCAACCAAAAGCGATTAAAAAACTTAGTGAATCTATACTAAAAGGTAACCGTTACCAAACACTAGAGGGTGTAACTGGTAGTGGGAAAACTTATACTATGGCTAAAGTTATAGAAAAAGTAAATATGCCTACTATCATTATGACACACAACAAAACTTTAGCTGCTCAACTATACTCTGAGTTTCGACAATTTTTCCCAAATAACCATGTTGAGTATTTTGTATCGTACTACGATTACTACCAACCTGAAGCTTACATACCTCGTCAAGATCTTTTTATAGAGAAAGATTCTGCTATAAATGATGAGTTGGAGAGGATGAGACTTTCTGCTACGGCAAATCTTCTCTCTTATGATGATGTTATCGTTATAGCTTCTGTTTCTGCTAACTACGGTTTAGGTGACCCTGAGGAGTACCTAAATATGGTTCAAGCACTAGAGGTTGGGGATGAGATAAATCAAAAAAAATTACTTCTTCGTTTAGTTGAGATGGGGTATAGTAGAAACGATAACTACTTCGATTCTGGACATATCCGTGTAAATGGTGAGAGTTTGGACATATACCCACCCTACTTTGAACAAGAGGCGATTCGCATAGAGTTTTTTGGTGATGAGATAGAGGCTATATACACTTTTGAAGTTATAGATAACAAAAAACTAGAGGAGCATAAAAAGTTTACAATCTATGCTTGTTCACAATTTAGTGTATCTCAAGAGAAGATGGCTATCGCTATAAAAAGAATCGAAGAGGAGTTAGATGAGAGGTTAGCATACTTTCAATCAGCTGGTAAACTACTAGAGTATCAAAGGCTTAAACAAAGAGTTGAGTTTGATTTGGAGATGCTTGAAACTACTGGAATGTGTAAAGGTGTAGAAAACTACTCTCGACTACTTACAAACAAAAAAGCTGGTGAAGCGCCTTTTACTTTACTTGATTATTTGGCTCAAAATCATAAAGATTACTTAGTTATAGTAGATGAATCTCATGTTTCATTACCACAATATCGTGGTATGTATGCTGGAGATAGAGCAAGAAAAGAGGTTTTAGTTGATTATGGTTTTAGACTTCCATCAGCACTAGATAATAGACCACTAAAAATAGAGGAGTATATAAATAAAGCTCCCCATTACCTTTTTGTATCGGCAACACCAGCAGAGTATGAACTAGAGATCTCTAGCGAAGTAGCTCATCAAATCATCCGTCCAACAGGGTTACTTGACCCTATTTTAGAGATAAAAACATCAGATAATCAAGTGGAAGATATACATGATGAGATTAAAAAAGTTATAACAAAAAATGAGAGAGTTTTAATCACTGTTTTAACTAAAAAGATGGCAGAAGCACTAACCAAATACCTAGCAGATTTAGGTATAAAAGTTCAGTATATGCACTCAGATATTGACACCATAGAGAGAAACCAAATCATAAGAGGATTACGACTTGGTGAGTTTGATGTTCTCATCGGGATTAACCTACTTCGTGAGGGTTTAGACCTACCTGAAGTATCTTTAGTAGCTATACTAGATGCTGATAAAGAGGGGTTTTTAAGAAGTGAAACAGCACTTATTCAAACAATAGGTAGAGGTGCTAGAAACTCAAACGGTAGAGTGATTCTATATGCCAATAAAATCACAAAATCTATGAAAAAAGCGATAGATACAACAACCTCAAGAAGAAAGATTCAAGAGGCTTATAACAAAAAGCATGGAATCACACCAACAACTACGATTCGTACACTAGATGAGAATCTAAAACTTGAAGAGCATGGCAATATTTACCAAAAACATAAAAAACTAGATAAAATGCCAGCTACTGAGAGAAAAGCGATTGTAAAAGAGTTATCTCTAAAGATGAAACAAGCTGCTAAAGAGTTAAACTTTGAAGAGGCAGCTAGACTTCGTGATGAGATTATGAAAATAAAAAAATTGTAGGAGATTTTAATATATGGAAGATACTTTTAGTAATTTAGCAACCTATGGATATATAGGTCTTTTTCTCTACTCACTTGGTGGTGGATTTGTAGCACTTGTAGGTGCTGGTGTTTTATCTTTTATGGGTAAGATGGATTTAACACTTGTTATAGCCATAGCATTTATAGCAAATGCCCTTGGTGATGTTATGCTCTTTTATATGGCACGATACCAAAAGAGTATGATGATGGAGGGTTTGAAACAACATAGAAGAAAATTAGCTCTTGCTCATATTATGATGAAAAAGAATGGAAACTGGATAATCCTCATACAAAAGTTTGTATATGGGATTAAAACACTTATCCCTATCGCTATTGGTCTTACAAAATATGACTTTAAAAAGTTTGCTATTTTAAATGTACTTAGTTCTGCTGTTTGGGCATTAGCTTTTGGGCTTGGTAGTTACTACTCTGGTAGTGCTTTAGTTAAATTTGCTGAATTGATTAGTGGAAAACCTTGGATAGCGCCTGTTATTTTAGTAGTATTAGGTGGTGGGTTGTGGTTTTATATGGAAAAAGCTACAAAGAAAAAGTAATTTTATAAGTGGGCTATGAAATCCCACTTATGAAAGGAAGTTTATTAACTTCCTACTACTGGACCATAAGGTGCGAAGTCTTCGTGGTCTGCATCTTGGTATCTATGGTAATTTTCTATAAACATCTCTGCTAACTCATCACGAGTAGCATCAAATTCAGCTTTATCAGCCCAAGCATTACGAGGGTTTAGAATTTCAGGATCGATATCACCTAATGTTTTTGGAACATGTAATCTAAATGTTTTAGTTACATCAAACTCACTATCATTTATACTACCATCTAAAATAGCATTGATACAAGCACGAGTATCTTTGATGCTCATTCTATGACCAACACCATATTTACCACCTGTCCAACCAGTGTTAACAAGGTAAACATTTACATTATGCTCATCAATTTTTTCACCTAAAAGTTTAGCATAAACAGTTGGATGAAGTGGTAAGAAAGCTTCACCAAAACAAGCACTAAAAGTAGCAACTGGTTCTGTAATTCCTCTTTCAGTTCCAGCTACTTTAGCTGTATAACCACTTAAAAAGTAATACATAGCTTGTTCACGAGTAAGTTTAGAAACTGGAGGTAAAACACCAAAAGCATCAGCAGTTAAGAAGATGATGTTTTTAGGATGACCAGCCATTAGGTCGTGCTTATGATTCTCAATATGCTCTATTGGGTAAGAAACACGAGTATTTTCAGTTTTTGAACCATCCTCATAATCTACTTCACCCTCACCATACATAACAACATTTTCAAGTAAAGCATCTTTTGTAATAGCATTATAAATCTCTGGTTCACTTTTTTCATCAAGGTTTATAACTTTAGCGTAACACCCACCCTCAAAGTTGAAAACTCCATAGTTATCCCAACCATGCTCATCATCACCTATTAAAGCACGATGTGGGTCAGTTGAAAGTGTAGTTTTACCAGTACCACTTAACCCAAAGAAAAGAGCAGTATCACCATCTTCTCCAACATTAGCAGAACAGTGCATTGAAAGCTTACCCTCTAATGGTAACCAGTAGTTCATCATTGAAAAAATACCTTTTTTCATCTCACCACCATACCAAGTACCACCAATAATAGCGATATTGTTCTCAACATCAAAAAGTACAAAAACCTCTGAGTTTAAACCATGCTCTTTCCATTTGTCATTAACTGCTTTACAAGCATTTAAAACAACAAAATCAGATTTAAAAACTTCAAGCTCTGGCTCTGTTGGACGGATAAACATATTTTTAACAAAATGTGATTGCCATGCTATCTCTGAAACGAAACGAACAGATCTTTTTGAAGCAGCACTAGAACCACAAAAAACATCTGTAATATATAGATCTTTGTTAGATAGTTGTTCTTGCGCAACAACTAAAAGCTCAGCAAATATATCTGCGCTAACTTTTTTATTTACATCACCCCAAGCGATATACTTGTTTGATGGATCTCTATCTACAAAATATTTATCTTTTGGACTTCTACCAGTAAAAATACCTGTATCAACAGCAGTAGCACCTTTTTTTGTCAAGGCACACTCACCATTCTCAAGTTCATGTTTAATTAACTCATCATAACTTAAATTGTGGTACACCTCACCAATATTTTTAAGTCCTAAATCTTCTAGTTCTGCTAAATTCATAGTTTACCCTCAACGGTATATTTAATATGATGTAATTATACACTTACTAAACCTAAATTACATATAAAAAAAGTTAAGTTTTTTGAATTTATTTAGAAAAAACTGATTTGAGATTTTTTTGATAGGATCAAACTCAAATATTTGAGTATATAACTCAGAAGTGATTTATCTATCTAAAATGATAAAACTTCTAAGTTTAGATTGTAGAGATTTAGCTGGTTAATTAATCAGCTATTTGATATTTAAAAATTATACTTGTATATACTGAGAGCATATTATCTAAAGTATAGGTTACATTATTTATCTCATTTTCAGCATTTAAACCCATAACTCTCATCCCAACTTCCCAATCAAATGATTTAGCAACATGAAAATTAACTCCCATATCACCACCCAAATATGGATCAGAGATAGTACGACTAACATTATTCGAATCTAAAAACTTCATCTCAGCTACACCTGTATTAAGCCCAATAAAAAAGTTAGTAGATTTTGAAAAATTAACCAAATACTGTAACTCAGCACCTAATGTATAACTATAATCAAAATCTGAAACTAAATGATACCTAGCAGATAAGAAAAGTCTATAATACTCCATCTGAGCGCCAATCTTTAAACCAAATGATGAAAAATTATATGTATCTGAGACTGCTGGAGTATCATCATTACTAACACCTAATGAACTAAAGCTACTCTCAAAACCTATTAAAGAGTTATTTTTATAACTACTATATTCATCAGCAAGTAGCGTTGTGTATGTAACCAAAATAAATAATATAGATTTAATTAAACTGTTTTTCATTTTTTACCTTTTTTAATGATAGTGTTAGCACAAACCATTCCACTACTAAATGCCCACTGAAAATTGTAACCACCTAACTCACCTGTTACATCAACCACTTCCCCTATAAAGTACAAATCTTTTACTTTTTTAGATTCTAAGGTTGATGGTTCTAGTTCATCTCCTACTATTCCACCTCTACTTACTTCAGCTTTTGTAAAACCAAAGTTTCCTGCTGGGGCAAATTCATAATTATGAATCTTTTGTAATCTCTCTTTCATCTCTTTAGTTAGTTTTTTAGATTCTACATCTTTTATATCTAATGCTTGTAAAATCGATTTTGCTAATCTTTTTGGTAGTGGAATCACTGAACTTATAAGTTTTTTACTATTTTTAGTCAATTCAAAAATATTGTGATTTGGTAAAAAGTTTATAGCTATACTCCCTTTTCTCCAGTAGAGAGAAGCAGATAATACAGCTGGTCCACTTATACCTTTATGAGCAAAAAGCATCTCCTCTTTTAGAGTTTTACCATCAACCATAATCTCAACTTCACAGCTAAGACCACTTAGCTCTTTCATCCAAAACTGATCTGGTTGTAGTGTCATACCAACTAATGCTGGAGTAAACTCCTTAGTTTCTATACTAAAATCTTTAGCAATTTTGAGACCTATATCACTAGCACCTAAATTTTTAAAACTTTTTCCACCAGTAGCTACAACAACTTTTTTAGCAGTAAAGATACCTTTAGATGTAGTAACTATAAAAGTATTTTCCTCTTTTTTAAGCTGATTCACTTCACAATTTAGTAAAGTTTTAGCATAATCACTTTTTTTTCTAAGTATATTTATAATCTCATCAGAACTATTTTTACAAAAGTAATATCTATCTTTTCTTATAACTGGTTTTACACCATTATCTTTTAAAAATTTCAACAAATCATCTTTAGAAAAAACTTCTAAAGCATTAGCTACTAAAACCTCATCACCATCATAATTATCTATGCTAACATCAACATTTGTGATGTTACACTTTCCACCACCAGAGATTTTTAGTTTTTTTGCTATTTTCTCATTTGAATCTATTATCAACACATCTAAACTATTATCAAGATGTGAAGCACACATCAAACCACTAGCTCCAGCACCCAAAATTATTACATCATATATTTTCATTCTGTAATTATAGTATAATATCAAAAATAATTATAAGAGATTGAAAATGAGCAATAAACTTCACATAGTATCTTTAGGCTGTACAAAAAACCTTGTTGACACAGAGGTTATGATGGGTAAACTTCAAAACTTTGAACTTACAAGTGATGAATCTGATGCCGATGTTATCATAGTAAATACTTGTGGTTTTATAGATGCTGCTAAAGAGGAATCGATAAATACCGTTCTCTCTTTACATGAAGCTAGAAAAGAGGATTCTGTTTTGGTTATGGCTGGGTGTCTTAGTGAGAGATACCAAGATGATTTAATGGAGCAGATTCCAGAAGTAGATATCTTTACTGGTGTTGGTGATTATGAAAATATTGATGAACTTTTAGCTGAGAAAAAAAGTAGATTCTCAGAGGAAGTTTACCTAATAGATGGAGCAGAAAGAGTTGTTACAGGTTCATCTTACCACGCTTACATAAAACTAAGTGAGGGGTGTAACCAAGTTTGTAGTTTTTGTGCGATTCCATCATTTAAAGGTAAACTACACTCTCGTGATTTAGATTCTATCGCTCGTGAGGTTGAGGGGCTTGTGAAAAAAGGGTATTACGATTTTTCATTTGTATCTCAAGATTCTAGCTCTTACCTTCGTGACCAAAATATCAAAGATGGTTTATCACTTTTGATTCAAAGAATCGAACTTATAGAGGGTATAAAATCTGCTAGAATCCTTTATCTTTACCCAACTACAACAACAATCTCTTTACTTAAAAACATAGCAAAAAGTAAACTATTTCACAACTATTTTGATATGCCGATTCAACATATAAATGATGATATGCTCCGTATGATGAAAAGAGGTTTTGGGAAAGAGAAAACTCTTGAGCTTCTAAACTATATGAAATCACTTCCAAATTCTTTTATAAGAACAAGTTTTATAGTTGGTCACCCAAATGAAACTCAAGAGATGTTTGATGAGATGTGTGAGTTTGCTAAAGAGTTTGGTTTTGATAGAGTAAATGTATTTTCATACTCTGATGAGGAGACAACTTCTGCTTACGATATGAGTGAAAAAATACCAGCTGAAGTTATTGCCAAAAGAGCAGAGATTCTAGGTGCTATAACAGATGAGTGTATGAAAAAGTCACTTGAAACAGAAGTTGGCAAAGAGATAGAACTGGTGATAGATGGTGAATCTGATGAACATGAGTATCTTTTAAGTGCTAGAAAAACTATCTGGGCTCCAGAGATAGATGGTGAGATATATGTAAATGATAGAACAAAAGATGAAGATTTAGAGTTTGGAAAAATCTACAAAGCTAAAGTTACAGAGTTAGTTGGTACTATTTTAACTGCTACGGTTGATAATGCTTGATACAAATTCACTAAATCTACTCCAAAACAAAAAAAATCTCCTTGCTTTCTCTGCTGGGGGAGATTCTACTGCCCTACTTTTTTTACTTCTACACCATAACATCAAGTTTGATATAGCGATAGTAAACTACAACATAAGAGAGCAAAGTAAACTAGAGGTGATTTATGCTAAAGAGTTGGCTAGTTTATATAATTTTAAATGTTATGTTTATGAGGCCAAAAATATCACAAAAAACTTTGAATCTAGTGCTAGAGAGATACGATATAATTTTTTTGAGAAACTGATATATCAAAACCATTATGAAAATCTTTTAACTGCTCACCACTTAGGTGATAGGTTTGAATGGATGCTTATGCAATTTTGTAAAGGTGCTGGATGTGTTGAGATAGCTGGAATGAGAATGATGGAGAGCAGAGATTCCTATAACATTATCCGTCCACTTCTTCACCTTGAAAAAAAAGAGTTGTTAGTTTATTTAAATGATAAGCATATAAAATATTTTGAAGATGAAACAAATCTGGATGAATCTATAAAAAGAAACTCATTTAGACACAACTTCTCTAAGCCACTTTTAGATAAATATTTAAGTGGAATCAAAAAAAGTTTTAACTACCTAGATGAAGATAGAGATAGACTTATAAAAGATGTAACTATAAATAAACTTGATGATTTTGCCTATTTTATAAACTCAAAAGATGATAGAGTAGATATATATCATATAGATAAGTATCTAAAATCTATTGGTTTTATGATGAGTTCTAACGAAAGAGAGATTTTAAAAGATAAAAAAACTCTCATAGTTGGTAGAAAGTTTGTTGTAAATAAAAATGCTAAATTTATATTTATAGCACCATATATAAAAGATTCTATTATGGATAAAGAGTTTAAAGAGAGGTGTAGAGTTTTAAAAATAGAACCAAAATTAAGATCCTACTTATATCAGAATCAAAATATTTTTCATAAAGTAAAAGAGTTACTTACTATTATTTGAATCTTTTTTATCTGTTTCATAAACTTTCATACTAAAAGTTGAGTAGATCGTATCACCCTCTCTTTTAAATTTTATAGGAAAATTAACTCCTATTATCCAATCACTTTTATTTATAGCATCTAAGAAATCGTATATACTTTTTGGTGAAGATATTTTTGAACTTGTATTTACATCATAAGTTAAAAAAACACCCTCTTTTTCACTAACAACTCTTTTAGATAAGATCAAAGTATTAAAATATTTTTTATGTTGCTTCAAAAATCTATCTTCTGAAAATGGTGTAGTAAGTGCTGTTATAGTGTATCTGTTATCAGATTGTAGTTTCTTTAAAAGTGAAAGAGTATCACTATTAAACTTTTCAAACCTAGAAACCTCTTTTCTAACTTTTATAATATCTGATCTTTTGATTCTATACTCTTTCCCTTTAGGTATAAGTACAAGGAACGAAAAAGATAAAACAAGAATTAACAATAGTAACGATGCTACCATTATATAAATATTTTGGCGAGATAAACCTTTACTCTTCATCTAGCATATCCTCATCTTCCTCTTTATCTATATAGTTAGTAGATACAAATCTTAACCAACCATTTTTAGCAGGGTAAAAACTACTATATGTCCTATGAAATATAGAACGCAAAGGTGCTTGTAACATAAAACTATATACATCTTTATTTGGTGTTATACCTTGTAAAATCAAACCATTTTCAAGTAAAGTAGCTTCAGACAAAGTTATCCTCTGTGGAACTAAATCAAAAAGATTACTTATAGAATCTTTTAAAACAGCATTTTGAGTATGGATATTTTCAGCCAATATATTTTGTTTTTCTATAAGTGTTATCTGTTTTTTCATATTGCTAATACTATTATTTAGATCCACTTGCTCCTGTTGTAAAGCTTTTTTCTCCTCAGAGAAACGGTACTCTTTAAAGATTAAAAATAGATATGTTGAAAAAAGCATCAATAGTGTTATAGAGAAAAAGATAAGTAAAAGTTGCATATCTTCTGTAAAAGCACTTTTTCTTCTATGTTTTATATAACTATATCTCATTCTAACTCCATCTTAGCTAGAATAGACAACTCAACAGCTATATCTATCTGTCTTATATAAACATTTAGAAACATCTCATCCTCTATATATTTTTTAAGATCATGACTAACACCTACACCATCTGCTATATATATATTTTCTATAAATTGACTATCAAATCTATCATCTTTATAAAAACTATTTACAGCACTTTGAATCATTCCAAATCTATGATAATCTTCAGTAAACTCTTCATCATCATCTAAAGATACATCACTATTATCCAATTCTTCAGATAACTCCTCTTCAACATCTTTAGCTTCTGAAAACTCATCTATCTCATCAAATGAATCTAAATCCTCAATATCACCAAAATCATCCATACCATCAAGAAGATCTGTATCATCAAGGGAATCCATATCATCTAAAGAATCCATGTCATCTAAATCGATACTATCCTCATCAATATCCAGATCTAAGTCAAGATCCATATCCATATCCATCTTGTCTAAACTATCATCAAATAGATCATGTGTTTCACTATCATGCTCAATATCAAGATGTAATGAAAAAAGTAGTTTTGAATGATCAAACACACAAACACTAAGGTAACTATCTTCCACTAAGATAAAAAGTGCTAAAGTTGTATCTATCTTATCTTTAAAAAATGTATTTAACACTATTATAGGTGAGAAAATAAAATCTATACCTATATTTTTATATCGTTTTTGTATATTTTTTATTTCATCTTTAGTGGTGTAGTATGTCCATCTATTTTCATAACATATATGGTTTAGAGATTCTGTTTCTATAAACTTGGATATACCATGCTTATCACAAGTGGGAATAGCACCTTGAGATCCAGAGCTATCTAAAATAGATACATAATAGTATGGGGAAAGTTTTTTATACTTTTTTATAAAATCGTACATCTTATCACTAAGTTCTGTTGTTTCAAAAACTTTTTCATTTGTCTCAACAGTACCATTATTATTTAAAACCTCAACATATATAACAGTAGTTACTTGTTTTACAACAATATTAATATACACCTTAAGATATAAAAGTTCTAAAAGTTTATTTAACACTACTTACCTACTCCAGAAAGAGGATGTGCTTTGTTATAGTTTTGTTGTTTCAAAGCACTTCCTAATTTTGTATATATTTGCGTTGTCGCCATAGATGAATGACCAAGTAACTCCCCAACATCAACTATTGGTGCACCACCATTTAATAACTCAGTCGCATAGGAGTGTCTCAGTTGGTGAGGAGTTACTTTTAATGAAACCCGTTTAAAAACCTTAGTTACGATATATCTTAGACTATTTTCGCTTAATTTTTCGCCATTTTTTTCAAAAAGAAATTTTTTTACATTATTTGAAGACAAATATTTATCAAGCAACTCTTTAGTTGGCTCCAACAATGGTATATCTCTTTGTTTATTACCTTTACCAAGTACTCTAACCCAACTACTAGATATATCATCAATTTTTAATGAATTTAGTTCTGAGATTCTAAGCCCTAATGTATATAACATCACAACAACAAGTTTCTCATCAAGTGTAGCTTTTTCTAATGCTTCTAAGATATGATTATGAGAGATAGGCTTTGGTAATGTTTTTGCTACCTTAATACTTTCATCTGCTTTAAGTATAACTTTCATACCATTATCATTTAGATACTCAACAAAACCTCTAATAGCGCTAAGCTTTTTACTGATAGTTTTAGCTTTTAATTCTGAGATTTTAATACGATAAGGCATGAGATTAAAAACTATATGGTTCTCTTCCTCTAAAATCTCTATAAATCTCAAAGATTCTTTTATAGATTCATCATAAGTTTTAATAGTTAAATCAGAATAACCTCTTAGTTTTTCAAGAGATTCTAAAAACTCAACCCTTTTTTTATTTATTGACTTTTTCAAGAAGTTTCTCAAACATATCGTTATATTTTTTAGCATCATTAGTAAGATTAGAATCTGTTATAACACTTGAAGCGAGTTTAGGGTAATTACCTATAATAATCTCACACATCATCCTAATTTTTGCTTTATCTGAAGATGAGATAATATCATTTGTAGCTATCTGATTTATCTCATCCATATATTTTTTAGCTTCATCTATAAATAAAACATACTCTAAAGAGATTTTAGACTGAGCCATAATTGTAGAAGCCATACGGTTGTATTGATTTATATCAAATGAATCTTTAGCTAAGGAGTAAGCTTTTTTATAATCACCCATCTCATAATAATATTTAGCTTGGATAGATTTTTCATAAGATGGATTGGATAAAAAGTATATCCCCATAATTAATACAGCAGTTATAGCGAAACTAAAAAGTATAATTTTAGTTGTCATGTTTTAATAAACCATCTTTTATAAGTTTTTTAGCATCTTCAAGTTCCATACCATCAACATCAATCAAATCACTAATATAATAATCGATAGTTCCAAAAGGTTTAGGAACAATAAATTTATCCCAACTTTTAAATTGCCAATATGAAGATGGTTTTATCTCCACAAGAACAATTTTAGCTTTAGATTTTTGAGCCATAACAACGATACCGTTAGAAACTTCATGCCTAGGACCTTTAGGACCATCTGGTGTGATTCCTAAATCGTAACCATTTTTAAGCTCTTTTATCGATTCTATCAAAGCTTTAGCTCCACCTCTAGTGCTAGAGCCACGAATAGTTTCAAATTTAAAAAAAGATAAAGTTTTTGCTATAAGATTTCCATCAAAATGTTCAGATATTAAAAGTTTTACATGGGGAGTTTTTCTAAAAATAGTATAAGCATATGGAATCATAAGAAGTTCACCATGCCAACAAGCCATAATAATAGGCTCATCACCTATCGTTTTAGGGGCATGGAATCTTTTTTTATTAGTGATATATAACAATCTTATAAGTGTTGAACCTATAAAAGGGATAACCACTAAAGCAAAAGCACGAAAAAGTTTTTTACGCAACAATCTCACCAGTCAATATAGTTCTTCCAATAGCTGTTATCTTAACATCTCTAAATTCACCTAAAAGTTCATCTGAACCTTTAACTTTTATCACTATATTATTATCACTTCTACCAGATACATGAAGATCTTGTGAAAGTTCCTCAAAATATACTCTATAAATTTTACCTAAATGGGTAGCATTTTTTTCATCTAAAATTTTGGTATGTTCAGATTGTAATCTTGTTAATCTATCTGAAGCTATATCAGCATCAACCATAGGTAGGTGTTGAGCTTCTGTCTCTGGACGAGGGGAATATTTAAAAGAGAAAAGTTGATCAAATCTAACTTTTCTTAAAACATCCATTGTATCTTCAAAATCTTCATCACTCTCACCTGGAAAAGCAACAATAATATCAGTAGATATACTTACATCAGGACACATAGCTCTAAGTTTTTCAACACGATTTAAAAACCACTCTTTAGAGTAACCCCTTTTCATATCTTTTAAAATCTTAGTTGATCCACTTTGTAGTGGCATATGCATAGATTTACAAATCTTAGGGTTAGAAGCAAACTCCTCTATAAATTCATCATCCATATGAAAAGGGTGTGGTGATGTAAAACGGATTCTCTCTAAGCCATCTATTTTACTAAGTCTTCTTAAAAGCTCAGTAAAGTTAACTTTTTCATGCTCACCAGAAAAACGGCGACCATAATTGTTAACATTCTGACCTAAAAGAAAAATCTCTTTTGCTCCAGCATCAACAGCTCTCTTAGCCTCATTGTAAATAAGGGCATCAGGGATAGATACCTCCTCACCACGGGTTTTTGGAACTATACAAAATGTACAAGATTTATCACAACCCATAGAGATATTTATAAAAGCTTTTAGTTTTGATGAACGGAAATCTTTAAAAGCAAACTGACTCTCATCATAGTTAATATCTATCTCAACAGCTTTATCTTTATGTAAAACTTCCGTGATTTTAGATACATTTCTAGCACCTAAAACAAAATTAACATAGGGAGCTCTTTTTATGATCTCTTTACCTAAATGTGAAGCTGTACAACCACAAACACCTATCTTAGCACTATCTTTTTTCTTTTTGTTAAATACGCCAAGCTCTGAGAAAAGCTTAGAAACTGGCTTCTCTCTAACAGAACAAGTATTTATCAAAATAAGGTCAGCATCCTTAAAGTCACTAATCACTTCATAACCCTCTTTTTCGCTTAACTCAGCAATCATATGCTCAGTATCACGAGAGTTCATAGCACAACCTAAAGTTTCAATAAATAACTTTTTTGACATAATTTAATACCTAGTTTATGATGTGTACTTGGTACATATAGTCATTATCAGCTAAACCAAATTTAACTTCACTCATATAAAAGCTTTTACCTTTAGCTTCAAAATGGTCTTGAAGTTCTAGTAGATCTTTATGTGAATTTTCTCTATCAAAGTAGATAATAACGCTATCATCTTTTTCACTCATAGCTTCTATCTTAGCTAGTTCAGCTTTTTTAGGTTTAACATTAATCTCTGTTCTTGCGAATTTTAAATCCATATCTATCTTCCTTGTTGGGTTTTTATCTAAACCCTGATTTATAAAAGTTTCGCATTATACTAAAAACCTGATTAAGGGTTCCTCAAATTTTTAGATATTAAACTATTCTTTATAGTGTTTTGGTATAATTTTATCACTTCATAAGAAATCTCCCCCTTTAATACATATTATTTTTTATGAGATTACCCTCTAAAGGACACTATAATGGAAAAAATTTTAGATATAGCAGAAGCGATAGCAAATGAAAAAGGGCTTGCTCCTGAAAAAGTGTTAGAAGCATTAAAAACTGCCTTTGTGCAAACTGCTAAAAGAGTTATTAACCAAAACTTTGCTTTTGAAGCAGTTATTAACGAACAAACAAAAAGTATAGAGGTTATCCAAACTATCACTGTTGTAGCAGATGATGATGAAAAACTTCAAGATGAAGAGATAGCACCAGCTTATATCTCAATCACTGAAGCTAGAGAGTATGATGATCAAGTTGAGCTTGATGATCAACTACAAGTTCCACACGATTTAGAAGAGTATGGTAGAACGGGAGCATCTCAACTTCATCGTGAGATAGAGTACCATATACAAAGACTTATAGAGGATGAACTATATAATAAGTACAAATCTAAGATAGGTACTTTAGTATCTGGAAGAGTTATCCGTGTAGATTCTAAAAACTCAACTTACATAGAAGTTGATGAGATTCGTGCTATTTTACCAATGAAAAGTCGTATTAAAGGTGAGTTTTTTAAAGTTGGTGATCATATTAAAGCTGTTGTTCGCCGTGTAAATATGGATAAAGCAGATGGTATCCAAATAGAACTATCTCGTACAAGTCCTAAGTTCTTAGAGGAACTTTTAGCATTAGAGGTTCCAGAGATAGCTGATGGTAGTGTTATCATAGAAAAATCTGCTCGTATCCCAGGTGAGAGAGCCAAAATTGCTCTTATCTCAACACACCCTCAAGTTGATGCTGTTGGTGCTACTGTTGGTGTAAAAGGTGTTCGTATTAACTCTGTAAGTAAAGAGTTAATAGGTGAAAATATCGATTGTATCGAATATACTAGTATCCCTGAACTTTTTGTATCAAGAACAATGAGTCCAGCTATTATATCTCATGTTGAAATTATCAAAAATGATGATGGTGAAAATGAAAAAGCGATTATCACTTTACCATCTGATCAAAAATCAAAAGCGATAGGTAAAAGTGGTATAAATATCCGTTTAGCTTCTATGCTTACTGGTATGAATATAGAACTGGTTGAATCAGATTCAGCAACTGAAGATGAAAACAACAATGAAGTTGAAGAATCTAAAGATGGTGTTGATGCTCTTGAGGCTTTATTTAACTAATCTTTACATACTAAAAAAGGGTTATAAAACCCTTTTTTATCCCCTATCCATATATGGATTTAACCTCATTAAAATAATATCAGCAACCATATTTCCAACTAATGTTAAGAATGATGTTATCATCAAGATTCCCATAATAACAGGATAGTCTCTACTCAAAGCACTCATATAAAAAAGCTGACCCATACCATCTATCCCAAATATAGATTCCAAAATAACACTACCACCTATCAAAGTTGGTAAAGATAAACCAAGTAGCGTAACTATCGGTGGTAATAAATTTGGTAAGATATAGAATCTAAGTAAATTTTTTCTATCAACTCCACGAGTTAAAGCAAAATAGTAATAATCACTTTTTAAAATTTCTAAAGTGAGTGAACGGATATATATAATCATACTTCCAAGACCAACAAATACCATAACAGATATAGGTAATATTAAATGCCAAGCCATATCTAAATAGTAATTAATTCCAAACTGTTCATCTATCGAATGTAATCCAGAGATAGGTAAAATAGATAGTTTTAAAGAGAAAAATATTATAAAAATAAGTGCCAAATAAAAAGATGGCATAGAAAAAGAGATTAGTGAGATTTGTCTAATAAGATAATCTACTTTTTTATTAAAATTTAATGCTGATTTAATCCCTAAATAGAGAGATAAAATAAAAACAATTATAAGTGAGATAAGATTCATAAAAAGTGTAATTGGAAGCCGTTTTGAGATTTCAGAAGCTACATCTTGACCACTTACAAACGAGATACCAAAGTTAAAAGTTACTATATTTTTAACCCAATCTATATATTGTACCAATAAAGGTTTATCTAATCCATAAACAGCTTTTAATTGACTAATAGCCTCTTTTGTCATATTTGGATTTAATTCACCCGCTCCAAAGAAACTATTTGGTGCTAAATGTATAGCTAAAAATGAGATAATTGAGATAAAAAATAGCACAGATATAAGATATGATAGTTTATTAAGTAGATATAACATAGAGTGATTATATCAAAAAAGAGTTAAATATAAGTTTCTATCCAACCCTATAAAAGGGTTGAATTAAATATATCTAAATTAGATATATTTATATTAGAAGTTATATGTTAAGAAAACTTGTAAAGTGTTTATAGCATC
>CAYLNF010000001.1:0-78024 GCA_964385165.1 uncultured Sulfurimonas sp. | reverse complement strand
CTGATGATTTTAAAAGTGAAAAAGTGATTCTAAAAACAGAGTTTGGAGAAACAACACCATTAACTATAAAATTTACAGATAAAGTTCAACCAAAAACTCTATTTACAACATTCCACCATGAAAGCTCAAAAATAAACGCTCTTTTTGGAGATAAATGTGATGAGGTGATACTAACTGCTGCTTTTAAATCTATAAAAGTTGAGATTGTAAATATATAGATATTTAACTTATTATGGATGATAAAAATTATAAAATTAGACAATATATAAATGGTGTTTTTATAGGATTAACAGATATAACTTGTACGAAACAAGCTTATAAATCTCTTTTATCTATTATGCTATTACCTGAAAATGGAATGATAATTAAGGAATATCTTTTATTTAAAGTTTTTATACAGGATGATAGAACACGAGGAAAAGTTTTCTTTAAAATTGCATTACCAGTGGATAAGGGTGAGAGAGATTTATATAATGTTTTATTAGGAAATAGATACAATGATGTAAAAGCTGATTCTATAACTTTAACATTAGGTAAACATGTTATAGCGAAAAATATTATAAAACAAGGTCGAGATTTTGAAAATTATGTAAGTGATTATTATAAAAATCAAGGTTTTACTGTTATTAATAATTTTGAAAAAAATGTAGAAGATGAAGGTATTGATATTATTTTAATAAATGATGATGAATTATGTTTAATTCAATGTAAAAATTGGGAAATTCAATCTATAAGAGACAAAGAGATAAAAGAATTTTTAGGTAATTGTTATATGTTTTTATACAAAAATATTTCATATAGAAAGTATAAAAAAATTAGAAGAATTTATATAACATCAAAATCTAATTTAGATGATTCAGCAAAGTATTTGTTAAAAAACTATTATCCATTTGTTGAATATTTACTATTACCTTTTTAAAAGATAAAAATATTTAACTTTTTTAGTTATAATTTTGTTAGCAAAGTGTGGTGCTTTGTGTATGTAAGTTTTTCGGGCATTGATACCTTACAATTATAGCTCTATCACTCTTTTGAGTGGTAGGGCTTTTTTTTGGTCTATACTTTTGTAGATGGTGGGTTATGGGGTTAGATAATTGTAAGGAGAAATCAATGCCCGATTTCAACATACATACCGTAGGCTATCTGATAATTGCGACTATCTATATAGTTTTCGCATTTAAACAGTAACTACAACCTAAGAGACTAACCACCTCTTGGGCTTTTAACTAAAACATTTTCTTAATTAAAATTTCAGAATTTATATAATCTTTTTTACCTTGAATAGATTCTACATTTAGACTAAAAGTCCAGTTCTTATCTATAAATATATTATGATTTAATTTATACTTATCATAAATCTTATGAGTATTAATAAATAATGGTTGATAAGATAAATAACTTTTCATATTAAATACTTCATATATCATACTGCCTATTTCAGGATTAAAAAATAGATGAAATTGATCTTCTCTGTTATAGCCTATACCACCATTTAAAATTGAAAATATATTTATATCTTTAGCTATCAAAAAATCAATACCAATTCCACCATCAATTTTAAATGTATCTAAATATCTCATTGATTTAGTATATTCTTTCTTTAGAGCTAATTCAAATTGAAATGATAAATTTTTTGTTAGTGAATCGTAAGGGATATATGATTTCATAGAGTATAAATTAAACTCTTCTAAGGCTAATTCTGAGTTATTTATAAGTATAGATAAGTATCCTATTTTTAATTCACTTTCTCCAAAGTATTCTCGATTATCATCATTTATAAGATGCGATGCTCCTAAAAATGATAATTTCATATAATCATTTTTATTTGTATAGTTATAGCCTAGAGTAAATTGTCTTTCATTGGGAATTTTACTAGGAGATTTATATTTAGATATATCAAATGTATTTTTATTATCAAACAAATTTTTATTGATCTCTACATTTATATTTGTAAAATTAGATTTACTTATACTTTTTTTATTATATTCTAAATTAGAGTAAGCACTTAGTAGTTTTAAAGAATAAAAATCTAATTTTTTTATGTTTGAATAACTTCTATTTTTAACTATCATCTTTACATTATTTATATCATTTTTATTTATGTTTTCCTCAATCATCTTAACAAGCCACTCATCACTTGGAAGTAACTCACTCTTTTCTATTAAATTATATTTATATAAAAATTTTACAGTATTCAGTGGAGTTATCCATAATTTTTTATTATCATATATTTTAGAATTTACTAATGATAGAGTATAGTAAATTACAGTTGAACAATTATAACTTGTAAAAAAGTAACTCATATCTACACCCTTTAATTCCCAAATATGATAATAGATTAGTTTTCTTTCATAATCAGATAATTTTAATTGATATTCCCATACATTTCTATTCTCTTTTTGTGTATATTGTTTTACAATAGTTTTATATGGTTGTAGAGCAAACATACCTTTCATGCCTGAAAAGATATTTTGATAGATTAAAACTAATGGGTTTGGATTATCAATTATAGTATAGAAAGTGATAGCATGATTTACTTTTTTATCATCTACATTTAAACCACTAAATTTTAAAAAAGTATGACCCATCATACTTGATGGATTCGTTACATTCTCAGAAACATAAGTTAAATATATATTATCAGCAGGGGCTTTTTCTTTATATATTTTAAAATCATTACACTCTATTTTTGGAAATTCATTTTCAGCTATATTTAATTCAGCAGTTATAAATAAAAATCTAGCAGGAAATTTACATTGTGGATGATTGTTTATATTGTTATAGTTTTTTTCTGAGGTATAAAAAGATTTAACATCATTAATCATCTCATTTTTTAATGTTTTATGATTACTAATGATAAATTTATTATCAATAATATCAAATTTATCATTATAATGAAGTAAAGCTTTCCATCTGTTTGTGTTATAAAGTTTTGACTTTTCTATAAGTTCTAAAGTTGTTTGTTGAGAAGAAAAAAGGGTAAGAGGGATGAAAAGAAGAATAAATCTTCTAATCATTATTATTTATTACACTCAAGTTTAATATTTTCGTCATATTTCCACATTGCACCTGAAGAATAATCTGTTGTAGAACCAAAAGCACCACCACTTAAAATATTTACAAAAAATACAGGATTGATTTTTTTAGCAACTATTTTTTGTTCAGAACAATTAGCTGATTTTAAGATTAAATCTTCACCTCTATCAACTGTAATGATAGATGGTGTTACAACTTTTGTATTTCCTAATTCAACTTCCATTTTAGATGGTGTACTACTAACACTTATCTTTTGAGTAGTTCCGCTTAAAATAGTAGCACACCCACTAAACATAACCGCACTTATTAATGGTATAGCTATTAATAATCTTTTTTTCATTATTTATCCTTATAAAATTTGTTAGCATTCTATCTTTTTCTATTAAAATTTAATCTTAATTTAACAAAAATAGATAATGTATTGTAGATTTTATAGTAAAAGATTTAGCATAATTAAAATTTATTTATATGACAATATAATTTTAATTTAAATATTTATTTTTTTAGCTACACTCTCATTAACAAAGTGTGGTGCTTTGTGTATGTAAGTTTTTCGTGCATTGATACCTTACAACTATAGCTCTATCACTCTTTTGAGTGATGGGGCTTTTTTTTGGTCTATACTTTTGTATCTTTAAAATATATCAATAAAATGATAAATATCTATTGACAAATATATATAAAAGTTTTATAATCAACTTAATACTAAAGTATTATAGGAATATATTATGGTTATAGTTAAAGAAACAACAAGTATAAAGTTAAACAAACAGATTAAAAATGAAGCTAAAGAGGTTTTTGCTAAACTCGGTATTAGTATGGGTGATGCTGTTAATATGTTTTTAGCACAAGTATCTATGACAAAAAGTATCCCTTTTGATATTAAGATACCTAATGAAACTACAAAAAATGTTCTTGATGATATTTTAGATAAAAAAAATATTGAAAAATTTAGTTTTGATGAACTACAAAAATAGATGGAACTTTTAAGACACAAACAATTTATAAATGATTTTAAAAAAACAAAGCTTTCGGATTCTCAATTTCAAAAGATGATTAAATATTTTCATCTTTTACAAAATGGTGATTTGTTGCCAGAAGAATCAAAAGAGCATGCTTTAAAGGGTAAATATAATAGTTTTAGAGAGTTTCATTTAGGTGGTGATATGTTAGTTATATACTATAAAAATAGTGATGAAATCATATTATCTAGGATAGGAACTCACTCACAACTATTTAATTAAATTAGGAATCAGATGAGCAGAGCAAAAGGGAAGTTAGCTGAAGATAAAGCTACTTTATACTTAGAAAATATCGGTTTTTTAATTATAGAGAGAAATTTTTATTCCCGTTTTGGGGAGATAGATATTATCGTTAGTAAAGATGAGGTTTTACATTTTGTGGAGGTTAAAAGTGGGCTTGATTATGAATCTGCTATTTTAAACATCACTAATTCTAAATTAACAAAAATTATAAAAACGGCACAAGTTTATATGAAAAAAAACTCTTTAGATGTTGATTTTGTATTTGATGCCGTTATAGTCACCCCTAAAAAAATAGAGTTTATAGAAAACATTACTCTTTAAAGACACTTATCAGATTTTAACTCACTTTTAGCTAAAATAGCCATAATTATATTTATGAGGTAAGAATTGAGTAAAATTATCCAAAAACTTAAAGATTTTAATGAACTTGTAATGTTTGAACATTCGATTTTTTCACTTCCATTTATTTTTATAGCTATGATTGTAGCTGCTGATGGTTGGTTTGGAAACTGGTTGTTATTGATGGGTGTTTTAGCAGCTATTAGTGCTAGAAACTTTGCTATGGGTGTAAACAGATATGCTGATAGAGATATAGATGCTCAAAATCCTCGAACATCATCTCGTCCAAATGTTGATGGTCGTTTAGGTGCTATGAGTATGTTGATTTTTATTGTATTAAATGCTTTGATCTTTGTTGGTGTTGCTTATTTTATTAACCATTTAGCTTTTAAACTTAGTATCCCTATCTTATTTGTTCTTGGCTCTTACTCATATTTTAAGAGATTCTCATCATTAGCTCACATAGTTTTGGGAATCTCTTTAGGTCTTGCTCCTATCGCTGGTGTTGTAGCTGTAAATGCTTCGATTCCTGCTTGGTCAGTGATTCTTAGTTTGGGTGTTATCTTTTGGGTAGCTGGGTTTGATCTGCTTTATTCACTTCAAGATATAGAGTTTGATAAAGAAAATAACCTACATTCGATTCCATCTCGTTATGGAGCAGAGGCTACACTTTTTATATCAGCACTTTTTCATATGCTTAGTGTTATCTTTTGGGCTTTATTTGCTTGGGTGGCTGGGCTTGGTATGTTTGCTTTTATAGCAGTTGTTTTAAGTGGTCTGTTTTTGAGTTATGAACATTATCTTGTTAGAAAAGATTTTACTCAAATAGATCGTGCTTTTTTCACAGTAAATGGTTACCTTGGGATTATGTTTTTAGTTATGATTATTTTAGATAAGGTGAATTTCTAATGCCTAGATTAGTACCAGCACCGATAAGTTTAGTTTTTTCTAAAGCTATAACACAAAGGGAACTTTTCGATAGAGAGTATCAACAACTTAGCGATACTGATGATGATCCGATAAACCAATGGTTAAAGTTGGCAAAAGCTAGAGGTGAAACAAGTGAGACCGATCCTGTTTTACTAAATCTTATAGTTGAGCTACATAAAAAGATAGATGCTTTAGAGAGGTTTTTAAAAGATGAAGAACCAAAAAGAATCTCATTAACACAAGAAGCAGAGATAGAATCGATAGGGTTTGAGTATTTTCATCTATCTGATGAAGTTTTAGAGGTTGGTGTTGAGTATTATGGTCGTGTTGCGATGCCTGTTCACCCTAAAAGAGATGTACCTATATTTTTTGTAGCTGAGAGTAAAACATTGGCAAAGATTGTTCGAATCCATGAGAGAGATGAGAAAGAGTGGAGTGCTTACTTGACAGCTAGAGAGCGTGTACTTATCAGAGAAGCAAGAGAGAGGAAAAAATGAGTTTTAACTTCTCAAATGTAGAGTATATTATGGCTGTTTTATTAGCTATTATCTTATATCTTTTATATTATGTTTTTACTAAAGATGCTGAGTATAGTAAAAATATCCGTTCTGTTGCTACTGTTGTTGAGGAGTTAAACAGAGAACTATACTACCTAAAAGATAAAGTAAAAGATACACAAAAAACTATGTTAGAAAATAGAAGTAGAATGAGTGATGCTGAGATATATCAAGAGGTTGAGAGAACTGTATATGATATGATACAGCCCATATCTATAAGTCTTAAAAAAGTACAAGAGAATTTAGAAACTATCGATACACAGATAGATTCTAGAATCACATCGTTAGAAAATGGTGTTAAACAGATCTCTATCCCATCATCTGTTCATGGAAATGATGATGAAAAAATCATATCACTTTTTAAACAGGGGATATCTTTAGAAACAATCTCAAAAGAGTTACATATATCAAAAGCTGAAGTTGAGTTTGTGTTAAAAATCAATAAAATTAAGTAATATATTTTGAATGCTGATAGAAAACTTTTTACATTAGTATCTATTTTGATAGGGATTAGTATAGTTTTAACTTACTCCCTATCATCTTATGTTACTTTACTTTTTGGAGTTAAAGAGTTTCATTTTGCGATTCGTCAAGCTATTTTTGGTTTTTTAGGAATCATTTTGATGTGGTCGATAGCTCAACTAGATCCAGATAAACATCTAACCCCCATAGGTTTTACACTTTTTATAGTCTCCGCATTTTTGATGGCAGCTATGCCTTTTTTACCTGAATCTTTAGTGGCAGCAGTTGGTGGAGCAAAAAGGTGGATAAAGGTGGCAGGATTCTCTTTAGCACCAGTTGAATTTTTTAAAGTTGGATTTGTTTTCTTCTTAGCTTGGAGCTTTTCCCGTAAGCTAGATTCACATGATGGTTTAACTATAAAAGAGGAGATTCTAAGAGTTTGGCAATATATATTTCTTTTTGGATTAGCTGTTGCTGCGATAGCTGTTTTTCAAAAAGATTTGGGTCAAGTTTTTGTGTTGGGTGTAACATTTTTAATTTTGCTACTTTTTGGTGGTAGTAGTTTTAGACTCTTTTTCTCACTTTTAGTGACAGCATTTATGGGTTTGATTATACTTATTATATTCTTTCCACATAGGATGAAGCGTATAATGTCTTGGTGGTCTGGTAAGCAAGATACTATCTTAGGTTACCTACCAGATTTCATATCTGATAAACTTCGTATCCCAGTTGATGAGATTCCATATCAGATAGGACATTCACTAAATGCTATCCATAATGGTGGTATTTTTGGAACAGGTATGGCAGATGGAACTTTTAAGCTTGGTTTTTTAAGTGAGGTTCATACCGATTTTGTGTTAGCAGGATTGGCAGAGGAGTTTGGATTTATCGGTGTGCTAACTGTTGTTGTGATTTTTTTATGGATGATAGTTAGAATCTTTAAGATAGCTAATAGAACAGAGGAGAAAACTATATATCTTTTTTGTGTTGGTATAGCGATTCTTTTATCATCTACTTTTATGTTAAATGCTTATGGTATTAGTGGTTTAACACCTATTAAAGGGATCTCTGTTCCATTTTTAAGTTATGGTGGTTCAGCGACCATAGCAGCTAGTATAGGGGTTGGTATGGTTTTGATGGCATCTAAAAAAGCTATACACAAGTAGATAAAAAAATTAGTGGAGAGTAAAATATGAAGTTATGTATAACTGGTGGTGGAACAGGTGGTCATCTAATGATAGCTCAGGCATTGGTGGAAGCTGCTGTATCTGAGGGGCATGAGGTTATATTTATAGGTTCTACACATGGGCAAGATCAAAAATACTTTGCTAATAGATCCTCTTTTAGTAATGTTTATTTTTTAGAGACAACAGGTGTTGTAAATCAAAAAGGTTTAGGTAAATTTAAAGCATTATGGTTGATTTTAAAAGCTTTTTTTAAATCAAGAGCTATACTAAAAAAACATAATATTGAAGCTACTTATAGTGTTGGTGGTTTCTCTGCTGCTCCAGCATCTTTTGCGACATTAACTAAAATGTTACCACTTTTTATACATGAACAAAATGCTGTTGGTGGTAGGTTAAACTCTCTACTAAAACCTTTAGCAACAAGTTTTATATCTGCTTATGATGAAAACTCATCTATTAAGGGTTATCCAGTTAAAGATATTTTTTATAAAACAGCTAGAGTTAGAGATGATCTTAAAACTGTTATCTTCTTAGGTGGTTCACATGGTGCCAAAACTATAAATGATTTGGCATTAAGTGTTGCTTGGAAACTTCATAAAAAAGGTATCACTATTATCCATCAAGCTGGTGAGAGCGATTTTGATAGGGTAAAAGAGGAGTATGATAAACTAGGTGTTGAGGTTGAGCTTTATGGTTTTACATCTGAGCTAGATAAGTTGATAGCAAGAGCAGATTTAGCAGTAAGTAGGGCTGGTGCTAGTACACTTTGGGAGTTAACAACAAATGGTGTTCCAACATTTTATATCCCTTACCCTTATGCTGCTGGTGATCACCAATACTATAATGCTAAGTTCATAGTTGATAACAATCTTGGTTGGTGTGAAAGGGAAGATAGTGATCTAAAATCAAAACTTTTAGAGATAGTAAAAGATTCTATGGAAAATAAAGAATCTTTTACACAAAAGAGTAAAGGTTTGATAGAGTATAGCAGTAAAGATGTAGCAGATAAGATGATAAAAGAGTTGATAACAATTACAAATAGGTAACATAGCTGTAATCAAGATGTAATTGTTGAATAATATAATTTCGTCAACAAAAAAGAGGTAGTAACTCTTTATGAAATTAAAGGAAATTATATAATGAAAAAAATCATTTTATCAGCAGTAACTGCTTTAACTATTGGTTCATTAAGTGCATCAGCAAGTGATATTAAATTTTATGTAGATGAAAATGGTCAAGTTTTTACAACTCAAGCAGAGGGTCGTACTGAACTAAAAACTAAAAATACACCTGTTCAAGCAAAAGCTTCAAAGTTAAAGTTTAGTGGTGTTCACTACTTAGGTTTTACTCAAAAATCTCCAAATGTTGGAAGCTCAACTACAAACTTTGAGTTTCGTAGAAACTACCTTCAAGTAAAAGCTTACCTTTTAGATGACCCAAAATCTTATCTTCGTGTAACTTTAGATACATCTTATACATCTAGTAGTGATGGACATGCTGATATATATGCTAAATATGTTTATATATACCTAAATAATGTTTTACCATCTACTGGTGTTGAGTTTGGTATGGCTCACCGCCCTTGGATAGATTATGAAGAGCATCAAGCGTGGGGTATGCGTTCTATCGCAAAAGTTTTTGCTGAAGAGAAAGAGGCTGGTGATTTAACTAATTCAGCTGATTTAGGTGTAAACTTTAAAACTAAAACTGATTATTTTACATCTGAGCTTGGTCTATTTAATGGTGAGGGTTACCATGGTGAGAACGATACAAGTGGTAATGTTATAGGTGATGGTTTATCTGCTGAGTGGAGATTAACTGCTGCTATTATGGGTAATGGTAAAACAAAAAGAAAAGCAACTAAAGATACTTACTTTGATGCTTCATTCTTTGGTCAGTACAATATGGATAGTGCTAAAAATAGTGGTGAAACATATAAAATCTATGGTTTACATACAGTTTACAATGTACCATCATTCCTAGTTTCAGCACAATATATCTCTGCTGATAGTGACAAAGCTGATTCTACAAAATATAATGGTCAAGGTTACTCTGTAAATGGTACTTACCGTTTAGGTGCTAAACATCAATATTCTGTATTTGCTCGTTACGATTCTTGGGAGAATGAGGATTCAACTTCAGGTGTTGTTACTACAACTGAAGATAATGCTATCTATGGTGTTGCTTGGAGACAAAACAAAAACTTAAAATGGTTACTATCTGGACAAACTTATCATGTAGAAAATAATAAAGATGATTATACAAGCGCTATGATAACTGCTGAAGTTCACTGGTAAGATATAACATAAACTTAATAAAATTTCATATTCCTGTTTAACTCCTTTAGGGATGAAAAGCTCTTGACGGCTTTTCATTCTTAAAATCATCTTTCTATTTTTTCCTAATCAAAAACTATAAATTTAAAATCAACTTACTCTAAAAGATAGATTATTTTAGAATATAATGGTTATAATACAGACAAATTTACATTAGGTGGAAATATGTCAGTAGCAAAATATCCAGATATATTTGATGAGTTAAAGGCTGAAGTTCGTTCAGCTGGTTTATTAGATCGTATCCCTGTTCGTGGGTCGATTGAGATGATAGCGATAATACTATCTATGATTTTAGTTTATGTTATAGTTTTTAATTGGAACAGTATGGAACTTCCATCTTTTGCTCCAGTTGCGTTAGGTCTTTTTATGACCATTATATTTACCCGTGCTGTTTTTGTCTCACACGATGTTTTACATACACAATATTTTAAAAATAAAACTTTTTCATTTAGAATCAGCTACCCTTTCGCTGCTATCATTTTGAGTAACTCATCATCTTGGTGGGATTTTAAACATAATATCAACCACCATACTTGGTGTAATGTTCCTGAAAAAGATGAAGATATATTGGCTATGGATGGTGCTTTTGCTGAGAAATACAAGGGTAATAAAGCTTGGCTTAGAGCTACAAAATACTTAGTTTTTTGGGGTGCTATGTTTTTTATGTATCCAGCATTTATAGTTCAATCATATAACTTTGTTATTAAAAGAAAGAAATATGGTGAATTGGCTTTAATGTTACTCCATTGGCCAATCATTTGGGGTCCAATCTTTTACTTTTTACCATTTAGTGATGCTATTACAGTTTACTTAGTTCTAAATTTTGTTTTATCACCTTGGTTAGCTTTTGGTTTTATCACAAATCACTTAGGTTGTGAAGTGTTTGAAAAAGATGAGAGTGAAGATTTAACTTGGATGGAGTTACAGATGAGAACATCTCGTTCATTGAGTGGTGGGGCTTTTATACACTGGTTTTATGGTGGACTAAATACTCAAATAGAACATCATCTATTTCCAAAAGCACCTAGATTTAATCTACTTAAAATTAAAAAGATGACTCAAGAGTTTGCTAAAAAACATAATATGAAGTATTTTGAGACAACACCATTTGAAGCTTATGTTCAAATAAATGATGTTATAAAAAAATACTAATCTTTCTAATTACAAAATTCAAATAGTTATATTTGAGTTTTGTAAACTCATTAAACACAGTTAACTTTACGGCTGTTATATAAAATTTTTATTTATATGTGTGTAGAGAGGGTTTATACCCCATCTACTCTAAGAAGTTTAGTTTTACCTATCATTAAATCGATAGTCATACCCATTCTTTTAAATACACTCTCTTGTCTGTAAGGGATGTTGTGTTTTCTACAAATCTCTTTTACAAGTGGTTGCATAGTTTGGTAGTAACTAAGTGGCATATTTGGGAAAAGATGATGCTCAACTTGGTAGTTTAAGAAACCGTGTAGGAAATCTATCCAATCTGAACCAGTGTTATAGTTTACACTTCCCATAATTTGTCTTAGGTAGAATTCACCTTGAGATTTATGAGGCTCAGAAAATTGGTAAATATCACCAGCAGAGTGGTTAGGAACAATCACTAAGAATGAGTGTAAGTTAGCATAAGCTTCAGCCATAACTAAAATTATAAAAGCGGTCCATACAGCAGTTAAACCTAATGGTAAAAATAGAAGTGGTAAACCAACAAATCTAACTAAACCGTAAGGAAGATAAGACTCTTTCCATAGTTTCATACCAAGCTCATTTGTTGGAAGATAGTTATAATCTTTTATCTCATGCTCTTTATTTTTTCTTCTTTTTTTGTTTTCTAAGATTCTCATTGTATTTGGAGCATAGTAAGTAAATTTCCAAGTAGCAGCAAAAACATAAACAAAAACTTTTCTTAACCACATAGGAGTTTTAGACTGGATTAACCATTGCATATTTCTCTCAACATTATCTGGATCTTCATCTTCACCTAGATGGTAATGGTGCATAATGTTATGTTCATATTCCCAAGCTTCAGGCTTGATCCAATCTAACCAATCCACATATCTTCTTTTACCTCTAGCATAACCAGATTTTTTGAACTCTAAAGGGATGTTGTCTATTTTGTCATAACCACCATGCATAATAGGGTGAGCAACATTAGCCCAATGACCAACATTTCCGATACCGATAAGTACAGCAGATATAATAGCTAAAAGCCAAAACCAAAAACCGTGTAAACCTTGAGTAGCCTCTAGTGCTGTTACAACAAAAATCATAAAAAAGCCAGAGAGAGTAAATGCTCTTGACCAATTTTTCATTTTCTTTACATGAAGATAATCTTCATAAGTTGGTTTACCGATAGTTTTTTTAATATCTTCAATATCTTTTTGAAGTTGTGCTTGATCTATATCTTCATATTTAGCATAAACATGATCATCAGGTAATTTTTCAAATGTACTTGAAGAGACTTTAGTATCTTCCGTTTTACCTTTTTTAGCAAGCTCCTCTTGCTCTGCCCAGATTCTCTCCTGTGCAGCTATCTCTTCAGCTTCCTCTTCAGAGATGATAGCTTCTCTAGCCTCTCTTATCGCATTTATCTCATCAAGTGATTTCTCTTTTTCGATAACCACTTCAGTTTCAACATCAATAACTGTTTCATCAACCGATTTTTGTTTTTCTTTTGACAAAATATGCCCCCTCGTATCTGATTTATTTATTATTCTCATTATATGTAAAAATACTTAAAGTCACTTTTAAGTATGTTATTTCAGTTTAAATTTATAATAATTTATCATTAATAGATAATAAATACCATTTTAGATAAAATACAGATAATAATATAAACAATAGAATCGGAGACTTTATGGACGCAGCCAAGTATATTTGGATGAATGGAAAATTTGTAAATTGGGATGACGCAAAAATACATGTACTTTCCCATACACTTCACTATGGAAATGGTGTTATTGAGGGTACTAAAGCTTATAAAACAGAGAAAGGTTATGCTATTTTTCGTTTAAATGAGCATACTGAAAGATTAAAAGAATCTGCTAAGATGACATTAATAGATATACCATATACAGTTGAAGAGATGAATCAAGCTCAAATTGATTTAATCAAAAAAAATGAGTTTACAGGTGATAATGTTTACATTAGACCTTTCGCATTTTTAGGTTATGGTGTTATGGGTGTTTACCATAAAGAGGCGCCAGTTGAGACTGTTATGTCTGCTTGGGAGTGGGGTGCTTACTTAGGTGAAGAGGGGTTAAGAAAAGGAATCAAACTTAAAATCGCTTCTATGACTAGACCAGCAAACACTTCAAATATGGGTAAAGCAAAAGCAACTGCTAACTACTTAAACTCTCAAATGGCTAAATTTGAAGCTATCGATTGTGGTTATGATGAAGCACTTTTACTAGATGACCAAGGTTATGTAGCTGAGGCTAGTGGAGCTTGTTTCTTTATGATTAAAAACGGTGAGTTAATCACTCCACCAAACGATAACTCTTTAGCTTCTATCACTCAAAAAATGGTTATAGAGATGGCTGAAGATTTTGGTATGAAAGTTACTCGTCGTAGAATCACTAGAGAGGAAGTTTATGTTGCTGATGAAGCGTTTTTAACAGGAACAGCAGCAGAGATAACTCCAGTAGCACAAGTTGATGCTAGAGAGATTGGTTCTGGTTCTCGTGGTGAGATTACAGAAAAAATTCAAAGTACATATTTTGATATTGTATTTGGTAGAAATGCTAAATATGAGCATTATTTGACTTATATAGATTAATAAAATGAAGGAAAATTTGCTTATGGCATCAGATATGAATGATTATTTCAATAAGAAAAAAAGTGAGAACAACAGTAGTTTTAAAAAATCTACTGGTGGCTCAGGTGGTAATGGTGGAGGTCCAAAAGGTCCTCAAATGCCAGAGATTAACCTAAATATGGGTGGTGGAAAGGCTGGTATCGTTTACTTTCTAATCGCTATTGTTGTGATGTTAGTTTTAGCTAAACCTTTTACTATCATCGAAGAGGGTCAAAGAGGTATTTTAAGTACAAATGGTAAATATCAAGATCAAGCACTATTACCAGGGCTTCATTTTATTATCCCTATGATTCAAAAGGTTTATGTTGTTGATACTAAAGTTCGTATCATCAATTATGCTTCTCGTATAGAAGCAAATAGTGGAGCATCAGGTATTGGTTCAAAACCAGCTATTACAGTTTTAGATAAAAGGGGTCTTCCTGTTTCTATTGAACTTACAGTTCAGTATAGATTAGATGCTCAATTTGCTGCTCAAACTATATCTAACTGGGGATTTAGCTGGGAAGATAAAATCATAAACCCTGTTGTTCGTGATGTTGTAAGAAATGTTGTAGGTAAATATGACGCAGAATCTTTACCTCAAATTAGAAATAAAATAGCGACTGAGATAGATAAAGATGTTAGAGCAAGTATAGCTGGTTTAAAAAACTCACCTGCTGATCTACAATCTGTTCAACTTCGTGAGATTGGCTTACCTCAAAAGGTTAAAGAGCAAATAGAGAGAGTTCAAGTAGCTAAACAAGAGGTTCAAAGAGCTGAACAAGAGGTTCAAAGAGCTAAACAAGAAGCTTTAAAAAGAGCTGCTCAAGCAGAGGGTGTTGCTCAACAAGCTAGAATTGAAGCACAAGGTAAAGCAGATGCTGTAACTATTGAAGCTAATGCTCAAGCTAAAGCTAACCTTTTAATCTCTAAATCTTTAACAAGTAAACTTTTAGCATTAGAGCAGATTAAAGTTCAAGGTAAATTTAACGAAGCACTTCAAGTAAATAAAGATGCTAAAATCTTCTTAACACCGGGTGGTTCAACTCCAAATATTTGGGTTGATACTAAAGATGTAAGACAAAGAACAACGGCTAAATAATGAGTTTAGAAAAAGCATTAAATAGAGTAGATTGGGAGAAGTGTGAGCTTCTTCCTGTAATTGTTCAAGATGTTGAGAATAATGAAGTTTTAATGATGGCATATATGGATAAAGAGGCATTAGAGCTCTCTTTATCTACTAAAGTGGCACACTATTTTTCAAGAAGTAAACAAAGAATCTGGAAAAAGGGTGAAACAAGTGGACACACTCAAACTATCCACTCTTTCTCACTTGATTGTGATAATGATACTTTACTTATAAAAGTTACACAAGAGGGTGTTGCTTGTCATACAGGTCGCCGTTCTTGTTTCTTTACAGAGTTAGAATCTGGTGAAGAGAACTCTAAAGTAGAGGTAGATGCTAATGAGATGTATGGTGTGATAGATACACTTTACCATACGATTCAAGAGAGAAAAAATGCCGATCCATCAACTTCATGGACAGCAAAACTTATGAGCAAAGGTGACAATACAATCTTGAAAAAAGTTGTAGAGGAAGCTGGAGAGTTTAGTTTTGCTTATAAAGATGATGATGAGCATGAGATGATATATGAAGCAGCAGATTTAACATACCATATGTTAGTAGCTTTAGCTGTTAAAAATATCTCTCCAGATAGAATTAAACAGGAGTTAGCTCGTAGATTTGATATGAGTGGAATCGCAGAGAAAAACTCTAGGAAAGATTAGTGAAAGAGAAGATTACTGCTTTTATAAATAACTTAATCATTTATGATTATGTTCTTTTTGGCAGTATTCTTTTACTTTTTATCCTTTTTATTATTTTAGCTATCCTTTTAAGAAAAAAGCTAGGATTATCTATCTTCTTAGTTTTATTCTCTTTTATATTTTTGTTAGTTTCCCCATTTGTAGCCTATAAACAGATGCACGAATATCTATTTGTAAATGAGTTAGTTTTAACAACTCAAAAAAGATTGAAGTTTACAGAGGCTATCGTTATCAAAGGTACAATCAGTAATATATCTAAATTTAAGAGTATAGATTGCCAAATAACAGCAACAACACATAAAGTGACTGGTAACAAGATGAAAGATATGCTTTTTCAATATCTACCGTTTAAAACAGCAACTATCTCAGAAAATAATATAACAAAAGGTGAGATAAGAGAGTTTAAGATGTTTATAGAGCCTTTTAGATATAAAAAAGATTATAACTTATCTATTGATAGTGGTTGTAGTTTAAAAAAATAGATTGTTTTAAATATATCCCCATTTTTTAAATGTTGTTTGAAGAGATTTGTCATTTTCAAATGCTTTAAAATATAGATATTCTGGTGCTAAATCTAAATCATCATTCCATTTTAAAGTATAATCAATATAAAATTTCTTAAATTTTTCAATATCCTTTAGCTGTTTAAAAGGTTTTATTTTACCATTGATTATAAAATCTTCTAAATCAACTTTACCTTTTTTATTGTCACTAAACTTTAGTGATATTATATATTTATTATCATATTTCGCATCTAATATACTTAACATCTCTACCCTTTAAACAAGAGGATCTATTTTATGATATTCACCAGTTTCTTTAATATCTTCCCAGTTTTTTAATAACTCATTTTGATGATCTTCAGCCCATTCAACAACTAAACCAAGTACTTTAGATGGTACTCTACCCTCCATTACACCAAAAGTTTGGATATCTATCTATGGAGGCTTTGTATTCATTGTATTCTACATGAAAATGTGGTGGATTATGCTCATTAAAGTACATAAATATTTTTATACCTAAAAATCTACTTATCTCTGGCATAGATAATCCTTTATTAGTATTTAAGCCCTAAAGGTTTTAAAGCTTTATTTATATTTTTAATCTGTTGATTTTTATCTCTACACCAAGTTGGTGCTAGTAGAGAATCATCATCTATCCCAGCAGTAACTCTTTGTACTGAGACATCTTTTGGTTTTAGTTTTATCGATTCTACTAAAACATCAAGATAATCATCTTCACTAATTGGTGTGAATTTTCCACTTAGGAAATCGTTACCTAAAGCTGTTCTTTTTACAACATATAGTGGGTGGTATTTTACAGAATCTATCCCCCATTTATAAGCCTCTTTAGAGGTCTCTATCATCATCTCTTTAGTTTCATCTGGTAAACCAAATATAAGATGACCACATACATTTAAGCCCACTTTTTTAGATTTTAGAATCCACTCTTTAACATTATCGCTACTGTGTCCACGGTTGATTTTATCTAGTGTTTCATCATAGATTGATTGAATCCCAAACTCTATCCAGATCTCTTTATCTTTGTTTAATTTAGCTAGATAATCAAGTGTTTCATCTGTTATAGAATCTGAGCGAGTACCTATACTTAAACCAACAACATTCTCAAATGATAAAGCTTTATCATAAAGTGCTTTTAGTGTTTCAAAAGGGGCATAGGTATTTGTAAAAGATTGAAAATATACTAAAAATTTTTCAGCTCCATACTGAGTTGATTGTCTTTTACTTATGGAGTTAAATTGAACCTCTAGTTGTTCTAGTTGTTTCTCTAAGAAAGGGTTATGGGTTGATTCTAGGTTTAGATGAAAACCTTTAAGCTCTTTTATCTCATTTGTACTAGCAGAAAAAGAATCGTTTTCACAAAAGGTACAACCACCTTTTGCGACAGTTCCATCTATATTTGGGCAGGTAAAACCTGAAATATTGATTCCAACTTTGTAAACTTTACAACCAAATTTATCTTTTAAATAGTTGCCGTATGTATAAATTTGTTCCATTAAACGATATAGTTACCTGTAAAACAAGCAGTACAGTAGTTTTCTTCTGTACCATTTACACTACGAAGTAAAGATTCTTTATCAAGGTAAGCTAAAGAATCTGCTTCTATATATTCACAAATCTCTTGATTTGACATATTAGCAGCGATTAGGTTCTCTTTATCAGGTGTATCTACACCATAAAAACAAGGGTCAGTTGTTGGTGGAGATGAAACTCTCATATGAACCTCTTTAGCACCAGCCTCTTTTAACATTCTTATAATTCTTCTTGAAGTTGTACCACGAACGATAGAATCATCAACAACGATAACTCTTTTACCTTTGATAATATCAGTCATAGGTGAAAGTTTCATTTTTACTTTTAGATCTCTCATCTCTTGAGTTGGTTCAATAAAAGTACGACCAATATAGTGGTTTCTCATAATCCCCATCTCATAAGGGATTCCACTCTCTTGAGCATAACCGATAGCTGATGGAACACCACCATCTGGAACAGGGATAACAATATCAGCTTCAACAGGGTTTATCTTAGCTAACTCTTTACCCATCTCTTTTCTTGTTTGGTAAACTGACTGACCAAAAACAGATGAATCTGGACGAGCAAAGTAAACATACTCAAATATACAATGTTTCGGTGTTGATTCAAAAACTTTGATGCTTTGTGGAGCTTTACCATCTTCAAAAATTAGAAGCTCCCCTGGTTCAACATCACGGATAAATTCAGCACCAACAAGATCAAAAGCACAAGTTTCACTTGCTACTATATAGCCACCATTAGGGAGACGACCAAGACTAAGTGGTCTAAAACCGTGTCTATCTCTCATAGCAAACATTTTTGTTCTACTTAAAAATACTAAAGAGAAAGCACCTTCGATTCTTTGAACAGCATCTATAATTCTATCAAGAAGCTTATCTTTTTCACTTTTTGCTATAAGGTGGATTAGGTTTTCTGTATCCATAAATGTTTGGAAAATAGCACCTTTTTTGATTAGATTTGCTCTAACTTCTTCAGCATTAGTTAGGTTACCATTATGAACAATAGCCATCTCACCTAAATCATATCTAGCAAATACTGGTTGAGCATCTAGTATAGAATCATCACCAGCTGTTGAGTAGCGAGTATGACCAATCGCACTAGAACCACTAAGAGTTTGAAGTTTCTGTTCATCAAAAACACGCATAACTAAACCACGATTTTTGATAGTGTGAAGTTTTTTTCCATCAGAAGAGCTAATTCCTGCTGCTTCTTGACCACGGTGCTGAAGAGCGTGAAGAGAGAAATAAGCCAATTTAGAAGCTTCTTCATGACCAAATATCCCTACAACTGCACATTTTTCATTCATATTTTCGAGCAAAATAGAATCCTTGTAAATTATTATTGTAATTATACTCAAAATACCTATAAATAAACTCAAATCTGTAATAAATAAGTGGAACTAAAATTGCTTATGATTAAAAAAACTATCCAAAATAGGTATGATCGATGAACATTGTTTTACGCAATAATCTTATTCTTATCACAACGGGATTTAAAACCTTAAATACAAAATGGATGAAAGATTTTCTAAATCACCACGCTAGAGGTATGCTTTTTTTACCAAAAGCTGTTTTGGTTTTTAGAAATGAAACACTAACAGAGATTAGGGAAGAGTTCCTACATCAGCTTAGTGCCTATCATGCTTCTAAACATGAGTTTACGCATGAATTTTTCTTAAGGTCTATGTTGAAATATGGTGCGCAACCTATCAAAATAGAGCTAGAAAAGATGGAGGAACCTGAAGAGGTTAGGGTTAATCTTTATGCTTATAATAAAAATATTGTCCTAATCTCATTAGATAGACCAAACTCTTGGGTTATAAACTACTTCCGTTCTCAGTTAGAGGTTTATGTAGAGAAAGGTACAGATATATCTTTAGTTATTGATATTACAGATTTTAAAGCAAAAGCAAGACTAGAGAGAGCTTTAAACAAATATAACATACTTCATTATGAGGTGAAATATAACTACGATAGAGATTTTATGAGTAGGATGTACTCAGATTTTACAAGTTTTAGTTTTGGTGACTTATGTAAAAAAGAGGAGGAGGACAAAAACTTAGATTTTTATACAATCTTGGAGTGTCCAATAGGAGCTTCCCAACAAGCGATAAGAAAAAGTTACAAAAAACTAACTAAAGCTTACCATCCAGATAAGGTGTTTCAAGAGAGTCCACATATGGTTAAACACTATACACAAAAGTTTCAACTTCTACAAGAGGCTTACTCAGCACTTAGAACAGTTAGTTAAGTTAGTTACTTTTTTAGTAGTATCTTAAAATCTTCTGCTGAGTATAGTGCTAACTTTTTGTTTGCCATAGATTTTAACTCTTTAGAGAATCCACTTTTTGAAAAGAGGATGATTTGAGTTGGTACAATATCTAGTTTTTCACATTTATCTTCAACTTTATGAAGTTCACTTTTGTTGATTTTATGGTTTTTCCATTTACACTCAGCGATAAATATCTCACCCTTATCTGTGATGGTTAAAATATCTATCTCAATTTTAGCATCCCAATAGCTCCCTGAACTTACTATGTTTGAATCTCTGATATAGTAGTTTAGTAAAATCTCAGATAACTCCTCAAAAACTAAGCTAGTATAACTATGCCTTTTCTTCTCAAACTCATCTATCACACTTGTAAAATCACCAGCTTTTATCTCTCTAATATGTGGTGTGATAAAATAGAACCAGAATCTAACAAAAGGGTCGCTAAAAAGAATCTTATGTGAGATTCTATGTCTTGAATCTGCTCTTTTTAGTTTCTCGTTTGGTGAGTTTTTTCTAGGGTGTTGCTCTCTTGATTTTTCAATCTGAATAAGTCCAAGTTTAGTAAGGTTTTGGATAATTTCACCACCGTTACCATTGTTAAAACCAGCTCTGTTAAAAGCGGAGAAGATTCTTCTATCACCAATAGCTAAAGCGTGTAATAGCCTTTTGTTCTCTTTGTTATTTAGAGTTTTCTCATTAATCATCTCGTTTAGTTCAGCAAAATTATCTAAAATAATCTCTTTAAACTGCTCTATAAGGTTAGAACTAGTATCAACATCAACATTAAGTCCACCAAATACAGAAAAGTATTCAATCTGCTGTTCCATATCGTTTGGGTAATTTCTAAAGTAAAACTCACGAAATTTTTTTAGTAGTTTATTGTGTTTCATATATATAAACCTATCATAATTTAATTTTTATACCATTAGCAAAATTCATAGTAACACAGTGTAGTGAGCCGTGTTGTTTTATCAGGGTGGAACAATTTATAGGGATAATATCTCTACTCTTAAAATTATCTCTAAATATTTTAAGTGCTATATCATCCTCTTTTATACCATAAGTTGGAACTAAGATAGCACCATTTACAAATAAAAAGTTAGCATAAGTAGCTGGTAGCCTCTCATCTTCAAAATATATAGGGCTACTCATAGGGAGTGGAACCAATTTATATTTTTTCTCTTTAGCTATTGTTTGTAGTTCACTCTCCATCAATTTTAACTCTTTGTAATGCTCATCATCTTTATCATCACAAGCTATATAGGCTATGGTGCTTTTATCTACAAATCTAGCAAGTGTATCTATATGTGAATCTGTATCATCACCAGCTAGATAGCCGTGGTTTAGGTATAAAACATCATCAACACCAAATATATCTTTTAGTTTTTTAGTTATCTGCTCTTTTGTTAAAGTTTTGTTTCTATTTTTATTTAGTAAGCAGTTTGAGGTTGTTAAGATGGTATCTACTCCATTACTCTCAACACCACCACCCTCTAATATAAAGTTTACAGATTCCATCTCAGAATCGTAGTATTTTGAGATGGCTTTACTCATAAGATTATCTTTAGTAGATTCAAACTTACCACCCCAACCATTAAAAGTGAAATCTAGTAATCTTACTTTTTTATCATCCTCAATAGATAAAGCTGAACAGTCTCTAGCCCAAGTATCATCACCCTCATACTCCACAAAAAATAGATTCTTATCATCTTCAAAAAGAGATTCTACATAAGGTTTATCAGCACAAATAACTAAACATTTTTGATACTTTATGACAGCTTTTATAATCTCTATGAAGTTACTCTCAGCCTCTTTTAGGTACTCACACCAATCACTATTTTTATGTGGAAATATTATTTGTGTAAAACTTTGTTTCTCAAACTCTGCTATTAATCTTTTCATCATCTATCTTTTAAAACATAATATTGAAGTAGGCATAAGGTCCATACCAAATATCGTATCTTGTCATCTCCATTGTTAATTCATCATACTCTATCTTAGAATCGCTATCATCACTTTGACCTGTGCTTGTATAGCTACCTCTAGCTTTAAAACCTAAATCTATCGAATAACCTAAACCTTTCGCACTTTTAAAACGCTGTTGATAAAGATAACCAAATTGTGCTTCTAAATCAAGTACAAAAGAGAAGTCACTATTTACCACTTTTTTATGAGATATGTTTTCAACTCTATTTTCAAAATCATCTGATATATGGTAGGTACTTATACCAAATCCAGCTAAACCTTGAAAGTAAAATTTACTAAAATCTGTTTCATATCTTTTAGCATAAGCAGCTGTATCTATACCTGCTATAAACTCTACATTTTTTATACCAAATTTATTATCTAGTCCATAATACTCTATATTTTTAGAACTACCTGAAAACCCTATGGTTGATGGTGTCTCAAAACTTGTGTATTCAACTCCACCATAGATTCCCCTCTCTCCCATTATGAGTAGTGAGATTCTTTGTATGGTACTTTTAAACTCCTCTTTTTGTAGGTCGGGAGTTATAGAGACACCACCATTATGTTTATCTATAAAAGTTGTTATACCATTGATATTTGATGTTGTGTAGGTGATTCTAAGTGTATTTGAAGCTGAGATAAAAGAGTTGAAATCTATAAGAAAATTTAGAGAATCACTTATATCTTCTGTTAATCCACCAACTTTTTTAGCTTCATTTTTCATATAGCTAATCGCTAATTGTGTATCTAAAAATATACCTTGTAGATATAGCTTTTTATAGATACTATTTGATATATCATATTTACTTGAAGCATAATCATCATCTTTTGATACTTCGGTAGTTGTATCCCAAAACAAAAATTCTATACCAGCACCAGCCATAAACGATAAAAACTCCTCATCCTCAAACCCACCTCTTTTTGATTTATCTTGGTCTATATTTAAAAATTGCTCTTTGGTTACTTGAAAAGAGATTCTTTTATCTTTAGATGAGTTTGTAGCATTGATGATTATATCACTATTTTTAGTATATATCTCAGGATCAAAACCTATGTTGTTTTTCTCGGAGTTATATATCCAACCAGATTTATATATATTTTTTGAAAAATCCAAATATGAGCCTAACAAACCTTTGTTATAGATATTTATGATGTTATAAGCAACTAGATAACTCTCATAAGAGTTTTTGGGATACAGAGATAAGATCCCTTTTTTATCACTATGTGTTGCTAAGGTTATACCTGTATCTAACCAGCTGTTTAAGTTTGATATGTATATGATTCTACTATCTTTTTCTACACCAGCTAAAGATATATCTCCATCTGGATTATTGGATATAACAACAGATTCAAACTTTTTAGAATCTAAGATTTTTGTACTATTTTTATATATACCATCACTATTTACTTGAACTAACTTTCCATCTTTTGTGATAGCATTAGCTAAACTATCCATTATAGTTGGAGTGGGGTACTCTTTTAGTTTGTTATCAACTATGTGGTTTTTAGTTTGACGATTTTTTCCATAGCCGTAAGTGTGTGAGAACATTAAGTATGCTTTAGATCTATATCTGTTGTTTGCTATACTATCAACATAATCGTTTGTTGAGTATGAACGGATTATCTGTCCGTTTTGATTTTTTAGAACATTGTAACAACAATCTTTTTTACAATCTTTTCTACATTGTGTATCTATATAAATATCTGGTAGATTGATAGAGTTAAAATATTTATCTTTTGAGTATGAACTATTTTTTAGTGGGGATATTGAGTATATCGTATCATCAGTTTTTGTAAACCCAAATGAATATAGTAAGGAGATAAACAACAAGAGTTTTAAAAACATATATATCCTTGATAAATTTATAAAATATTATCAAATAGAAACCTCTTAATCACTTAAAATAGTTCTACAATTTGCTATAATTCATCTATGGCAAATATAATTTTAAATAAAACTAATTTTTTTAACAATCTACAAATAATTTTAGATAAAACCAAATCAAAAGATAAGATAGCTTTGGTTTTAAAAGATAATGCTTATGGTCATGGAATCGTTGAGATTGCTGAGATGGCTCGTGAGTTTGGTGTGAGTAGGGCTGTTGTTCAAAGTTGTGATGAAGCTTTGATGGTGGAGAGTTATTTTGAGTATATCTTAGTGTTAGCTGATTTTCCAACTTCACAAAACCATAAAATAAGATATACGATAAATAGTATAGATTCTATAAAAAATTTCCCAAAAGATACAAAGGTTGAACTAAAAGTAGATACTGGGATGCACCGAAATGGAATCGCTATGGGTGAACTAAAAGAGGCACTATCGCAGATAAAAAAGTATGGTTTAGTTTTAGAAGCTGTTTTTACACACCATAGAGGTGCTGATGAACTTACAAGTGAATGGTTTTGGCAAAATGAGAATTTTAAAAAGGTTAAAGATGAGGTTTTAGGTTTAGGTTATAAAAATCTAAGGTTTCACTCCTCAAATTCAGCATCACTCTTTAGGTTTGATGACTTTAATGAAGATATGGCTAGGGTAGGTGTTTGTGCTTATGGTTGTATGGAGTTGGCTAAACCTTTAGAGGTTGTTGGATTTAAACCTGTACTATCGCTATATGCTGATAAAATCTCATCAAGAGAGTTAAAAAAAGGTGATGCTATCGGTTATGGTGCTACTTATAGAGTTGATGAAGATTGTGTAGTTAGTAGTTACGATTTTGGTTATGGTGATGGTTTTTTGAGATCTCTTTCAAACAACTACACAACACCAGATTCTAAAAAACTTGTGGGTAGAATCTCTATGGATAATAGCTCATTTATCTCGAATGATGATAAGATTCTTATCTTTGATGATGCTAGAGTTGTCGCTTCATCTGCTAAAACCATAAGTTATGAGGTTTTAACATCATTAAAAGCTAACATAAAAAGGGAAGTGGTTTGTTAAAATTTTTAATTTTATCACTACTTATGGTGGTATCTGTTTTGAGTGGTAAAGTTATAGCACAAATAGATGAAGCATCTGGAATCTGTTTTGTAGAAAATTCTAAAAGTTTAGTTGTTGTAAATGATGAGGGTTGGCTTTATGAGATAACTAAAAAAGGTAAAACTATCCGTAAAAAGTATCTTGGTGATTACGATTTAGAGGGTGTTGATTATGATAAAAAAACTAAAAAACTTTTTTTAGCTGTTGAGGGTAGGGAGAGTATTTTAGTTGTTGATTTTAAAACTTTTAATATTATAAAAGAGTTAAAAGTAAAACGAACATATAAAGGTATAAAACTTTTAAAAAAGTCAAAAGGTGCTGGTTTTGAGGCTATTGCTGTTGATAATGGAGATATTTATTTATCAAATCAATCAAAGATAACCTATAAAAAAAGATTAAAAGAGAATGCTTCTGTTATAGTGAGAGTATCGCTTTTAGATAAAAAAAAGTTAAAAATTAAAGATATATATAACCATACTTACATAGATATAGCTGGAATCACTTTTCATAACGGTTTTTTATATATGGTTAGTGATACAAAAAATCTACTTATAAAGTATGATCTAAAAAACAATAAAACTATCTCTAAAATAAAACTACCAAAATATGCTCAAGAGGGAATCTGTTTTGATAATAGTGGTCATATCTATCTAGCTGACGATAATGGTAGAGTTTTAAGGTATAAAGAGAAAAATTATATAAAATAATTTTTAAATTTTACAGATTCTATCTATCAATCTGCTATAATACGGAAATACAATTTAATACTTAGTATATGCTTAAAATATATGTGTATTTAAGTAAGTTAGAGGTTTAAAATGACATACGGTGAATATTATTATCTCATAAAGTATGATATGCGATTAAAAGATGGTGTTTGGGTTACAAATAAACCAAGAATCACTATACCATCAAGAATGTGTAGAGAGGAAGCACTAGAGTATTACACAAGAAAATTTACTGAATATTGGGTGAGTGTAGGTTTAGATAAGAAAAATAGTTAACCCTTTTTTATGGTAAAACCCTTTTAATTTTCCAAAATTTACTTCTCCAATATGGATTATACATACTAGATATAGTTACTCCAACTTTACTTGAAGTGTGCATAAACTTATCTTTTTCAACTATGATTCCAGTATGCCTTGTATCATAACCAGTTTTAAAAAAAATTAGATCTCCACTTTTAGAGTTGGCTTTAGTAACTCTGTATCCAATCTTAGCTTGTTGTTTTGTTGTTCTAGGTATCTTGATTCCAAAAGCATCATAATAAACTTGTTGTATGAAAGAGGAGCAATCAACACCACGAAAACTATCACCACCATATCTATATGGTGTACCTTTCCATTTTTTATACTCTTTTAATAAAGCACTTTTAACAAAATCGTTATCTGTTTTAAAATAGGTGGTTTTTGGTTGTTGAACCCTTTTTGTATAGGTTGGGTTTCCCCTAGTGGAGCAACCACTAAAAAGGATAAGAGAAGATACTAGTAGTAGAAAAGTTACTCTCAAGTTGTTATTTTAATAATCGCATTTGGAAATATAACACCATCTACACCAAGTATAGCCATCTCTTCTATCTCTTTTTCATCATCTAATGAAACTAAGATTTTAGAATCAAAGAGGTAGTTGTTTGCTATGTTTTGTGTAGTGATAGCTAAATTTTTATCTATCACTATATATGAGGTGTTAAGTGATGAAGCATATATAACCTCTGTTATGTTTTTTACACCTAGCGCAAAAACAATCTCATTTAGGTTTAGATACTCTATAATATCTAAATTATCTTCACTAAACTCTACAAATATCATAGATGATGGTGGTGTATTGTTTATAGCTTCACTATCTTGAATATGGTAAAACGATTCGCTTTTTATAAATCTATGACCAAATAATAGCATTATTTATTATCTACACATTCACTACAACAGTAGTATCTATTTTCACTAATGATAGCATCATCTATACTCACATAAGTACCACAACTAACACACTCAACCATATCGTTTGTTTTTGGTGTGTTTTTACTACTTTTTTTAGAGTTTTTTAGAGGTTTCTTTTTTATAAACATAAAATATACAACAGCAATAATAGCCGCAATAAGTAAAATTTTAAGTATCATTTTTCATCACCTTTCATAAGTAGATAATGTCTATTTTTTGTTTGTATGATTTTATGCTCTCTATCTTCAACTTCATCATAAACTTTTTCACCCTTATAAAAAAGTAGCTGAGAATTCTCATCACGAAACCCATCGCTGAGTTTTAGAAGCATATTTGTATCTGTTACAGCTCTTGATGTTACTATATCAAAAACTTTAGGTTCCATCTGCTCAACCCTTTTTTTTACAACAGTTACATTATCTAAACCCAAATCTGCTTTTACAAACTGTAAAAAACTAGCTCTTTTCATCAATGGTTCAACAAGTGTAACTTTTGTATCTGGTAGTGCTATCGCTAAAATCATACCAGGGAAACCAGCTCCAGTTCCTATATCTAAAAGTGTATCCACTTTAGGTAAAAAGCTTACAGGATAAACAGCATCATAGATAAACTCATCCACCATCTCCTCACTTTTAGCACCAGTTAGGTTGTGAATCTTGTTCCACTTAAATAGATTCTCTTTATATTTTTGGATATTAAACCAAAAATTATCTGGTAGTTCTATCTTATCATTAGTGATTGTTTTTTTTAAATCTATCAAATTTATCTCTTTATATATTAGTTTGGTTATTTTTTAGAAAAATATCCATCTCATCTATCGGTATAGGTTTTGAATAAAAATAACCTTGTATATTTACACAACTGTTTGTGATAAGGAACTCTTTTTGGTACTTAGTCTCAACACCCTCAGCTATAAGGTTTAGGTTTAAGCTTTTACCAAGAGCTATGATAGCTTTTGTGATAGCTACATCATCCTCATCACTAGGTATATCTTGTATAAAACTTTTATCGATTTTTAGTTTATCAACAGGTAGTTTTTTTAGATAACTAAGAGATGAGTAACCTGTTCCAAAATCATCTATCGCTATCCCTATCCCAAGATCTTTAATCTCATTTAGTTTAAGTATAGCTTCATCAGGGTTATTCATAATTTGTCCCTCAGTAACCTCTAACTCTAACCATTGAGGTAAAAACTCTATCTCTTTCATAGTCTCTTTTAAGGTTGGTATAAAATCAGCTTCATTTAGTTGTCTTATAGCTAGATTTAGTGCTAAAACCCCTGGATTTAGACCAGCATCATACCATTTCTTAAACTGTTTCATCGCTACTTTCATAACAACTCTATCTATATCTATAATAAGGCCACTCTCCTCAGCGATAGGGATAAACTGATCTGGATATATAAAGCCTAACTCTGGATGTTTCCATCTAATAAGAGCTTCCATCCCAGTTATCTTATCTGTAACAGCATTAAATTGTGGTTGAAAATATACTAAAAACTGATCTTCATTAAGGGCGATTCTTAGGTTGTTTTCTATGGTGATTCTTTTAAAAGCTAGTGATGTCATCTCAGATGAGTAATACTGAAAATTATCTCTACCCTCATCTTTAGCTTTATACATAGCACTATCAGCAAACTTTAAAAGATCATTTTTATCTTGTGAATCATCAGGAAAGATACTTATACCGATACTTACAGAGATAAAAAGTGTTTGTTTATTTACAAGTATAGGGTTTTTCATAACCTCTATAATTTTAGTAGCTAAAATAGATGGTACTTTTAGGCTGTCTATATCTCTTAAGATAATCGTAAACTCATCACCACCAAGTCTTGATAAAATATCCTCTTGTTCTATTAGGCTCTTTAATCTTGATGCTACCTCTATAAGTACAATATCACCAACATGGTGACCTAAAGTATCATTTATCTTTTTAAATTGATCGAGGTCTATAAAAAGTAGGGCAAACTGTTGTCTAGCTCTTTTTGATAAAGATATAGTTTGTAGTAACTTTTCATTAAATAATGTTCTATTTGGAAGATATGTAAGTGGATCATAATTTGCTTTTTTATGTAACTCTTTTGCTTGAATCTTAAGAAGTTTCTCATCCTCTATCTGTTTTGTTATATCTGTATCAAAAATAACAAGAGCATCTTCATCTTTATATTTTATAGGGTGAATTAAAGATTGAACACTATAAATAGAGCCATCTTTTCTTTGATGTTTTGTTTGATTTAAAAGTTTTCCATCTTTTAAACCTTTTTTAACCATAGCTTCTGCTTGTTTCTTAGTTAAGTATGGATTTATATCATAAACATCCATATTTAGTAGCTCCTCAGAGCTATACCCTAATGCCTCACAAGCACCCTTATTTACATAAAGATATTTTAAAGTTTTTAAACTAACTATGTATATCTCATTTGTTGTATTTTCTATGAGGTGAAAAAACTCTTTAGCTTCCCTTTGCATATCTATCTGTTTTGTTATATCTTGAGTTGAGCCTATAAGTTTACTCGGGATTCTGTTCTCATCAAATATAACTTTACCATTTAGAAGTACATCTCTTCTTTGCCCATCAACTCTTTTAATTCTAGCATGAAATGTTACAACATCACCAGTTTTCATAGCTTCATCTAAAGCTTTTTGAGCTTTTGGTATATCCTCTTTAAAAAGTAGAGAGAAAAAAAGTTCTAAGGTTGGAGTGGTTTTGTCTTTATCTAAACCATAGATTTTATAGCTTTGATCTGACCAAATAGATTTATTTGTTTTTAGATCAACTTCCCAACTTCCAAGATTAGAGATAGATTCCAATTGTTTTAGAGAATCTTCTCTAGCTTTTAGTTTTAAGATAGCAGTTTGTAAGTTGTCAGTATTTATATCTATTGGCATAATTTATCCCTTATATTTTAAAGAAGATGACCCATCTCATCTTTTTTAACATCTAAATAATCTTCATTATATCTGTTTGATTCCATAATAATAGGAACTCTTTTTACAACTTCAACATCAGTAAGTGAACTGATTTTATGGGGGTTGTTTGTTAGTAGCTTGATTTTTGAGATGCCAAAATGGTGAAGTATGAAAGGTACTATCTCATAAGTTCTCTCATCAGCATCAAACCCTAGTTGATGGTTTGCTTCAACAGTATTGGCACCCTTATCTTGAAGAGCATAAGCGTTTATCTTGTTTAATAAGCCTATATTTCTACCCTCTTGACGCAGATATATAACCATACCATTAGTCTCTTCTGCTAATTTTAGAGCATACTCTAGTTGATCTCTACAATCACACTTCAAACTACCAATAGCATCACCAGTTAAACACTCTGAGTGAACTCTTACTATTGGAATCTCCTCTAGGTTCTCTTTATAGATAACTAGATGCTCTTTTTCGCCTTGTTTGAACGCTTTTACTTTGAAATTACCAAATCTTGATGGTAAATTTGCTACTTCTGAAATTTTTATATTCATTAAATTAATCTTTAAAAGGGTAAAATATTTTTATAAAATTATTATATCAAAAAAAGGTTTAAGTATGTTCCAAAGATTTCGTAGAACTCGTTTAAATAAACATCTTCGCGCATTAGTTAGAGAAACAACAGTAAGTGTAGATGATTTTATCTATCCACTTTTTATCCGTAGTGGTGTGGGTATAAAAACAGAAGTATCATCAATGCCAGGTGTTTTTCAGATGAGTATAGATGAGGTTATAAAAGAGTGTAGTGAGCTAAAAAAACTTGGAATCTATTCAATCATCCTTTTTGGGATTCCTGATGTAAAAGATTCTATCGGTTCAGATAGTTTATGTGAACATGGAATTATCGCTTCATCTATAAAAGCTATAAAAAAAGCACATCCAGATATGTTTGTTGTTACAGACCTTTGTTTTTGTGAATATACAGACCATGGGCATTGTGGAATCATTGATGAGAATAATGAGACTGTAAATAATGATGCTACACTAGAGATTTCAGCACAACAAGCTATTATCCATGCTAAAGCTGGAGCAGATATGATAGCACCATCAGGGATGATGGATGGAATCATAGAAACACTAAGGGTTGCTCTTGATGGTGCTGGGTATGAAAACTTACCTATTATGGCATACTCAACAAAATTTGCTTCAGGATATTATGGACCATTTAGAGATGTAGCAGAATCTACTCCAAGTTTTGGTGATCGTGCTTCATACCAAATGGATCCAGCAAATCGTCGTGAAGCTATAAACGAATCTATCTCAGATGAGGCACAAGGTGCTGATATACTTATGGTAAAACCAGCTCTTGCTTATCTTGATATAGTTCGTGAGATAAAAGATAACACATCACTACCTATGGCTGTTTATAATGTAAGTGGTGAGTATGCGATGTTGAAATTTGCTGGTATGAATAATCTAATTGATTACGATAGAGTGGTTATGGAGACGATGGTAGCTTTTAAAAGAGCAGGGGCAGATATAATCATCTCTTACCATGCTAAAGAGGTAGCAAAACTTTTACAAAAGTAGAGTTTTAACACTTTATAAATTACAGTTAATATATTTAATTGTATAATTATCAGATAATAAAATCAGGGAAAATAATGAGACATTTTTTAACACTTAAAGATTATACTAAAGAGGAGATATTAGAGATTATTGAGATCGGTTTAGAGATCAAAAAAAATCTGAAAAATAAGATCTATAAAAAAGAGTTGGATATGCAAACTCTTGGTATGATTTTTGAGAAAAGTTCAACTAGAACTAGAGTAAGTTTTGAAGCTGGTATGTTTCAGCTTGGTGGTCATGCCCTATTTTTATCAAATCGTGACATCCATCTAGGTCGTGGTGAGCCTGTAAAAGATACTGCTCGTGTTATCTCTAGTATGTGTGATATGGTTATGATAAGAACTTTTGAACACTCAATGATAGAGGAGTTTGCTTCTTACTCTAGTGTTCCTGTTATAAATGGTCTTACAGATACTTATCACCCTGTTCAACTTTTAGCTGATTATATGACTATGGTTGAGCATAATGTTAGTGATAATATCGTCGCTGCTTATGTAGGTGATGGTAATAATATGACAAACTCTTGGATGATGTTAGCAGCTAAACTAGGGTTTGAACTTAGAATCGCTACACCAAAAGGTTATGAGGTTGATAGTGATGTTTTAGAAGATGCTCTATCTATGGCTAGAGAGAGTGGAGCTAAAATCACAGTAACAAATGATCCTAAAGAGGCTATCCATGGAGCAACTATCGTAACAACAGACACTTGGGCTTCTATGGGTCAAGAGGATGAAAAAGAGCAAAGAATCAAAGATTTTGAAGGTTTTATGGTTGATGATTTGATGATGTGTTTAGCTAAAAAAGATGCTAAATTTTTACATTGTCTTCCAGCTTATAGAGGTCAAGAGGTTAGTGAATCTGTACTTGAAGGTCATGCTAAGATAGTATTTGATGAAGCTGAAAACAGACTTCATGCTCAAAAAGGTCTTATGGTTTGGTTAGATAGACAAAGAGATAAATAGAGTTAAGAAGTTATTTTTACCATTTTGCTTATCTTGTAAATAAAGGAAATTTATGCATTGGATATACTTAGTACTTGCTATTATATTTGAAGTATCAGCAACACTCTCAATAAAACAAGCAACTCTTGGAAATACATATGTGTGGAGTGCCATAATTACAGTTTTATATATAATCTCATTTAGTTTTGTTTACTATGCAACAAAATTTATTGAAATTGGAACTGTATATGCAATATGGGCAGGAATGGGAACAGCTTTAATTGTAATACTAGGTTGGCTTATTTTTAAAGAAGATATGAATTGGTATAAAATAATAGGTGTTTTATCTATAATTTTTGGTGTTGTTTTACTAAAATTACAAACAACTGTACAATAAGGGCACCTCTAAAAACCCTTTGAATTCCTATATTAAAATATAACATAGGAATCAAAGTTTACAATTTATTCAACCTTTCCCACCTCATAAAACTTTCTCATCCATCTATCTAATGGGTTTATGAACTTATAAATAACAGGAACTATAAAAAGTGTTAAAAGCATAGAACTAAAAAGCCCTCCCATTATTGAAATTGCCATTGGTGCTTTTGTTTCACTTCCTAATCCATCACCTATGGCTAGAGGAAGCATTGCAAACATCATAGCAATAGTTGTCATTAAAATAGGGCGAATCCTTTTTTCTCCTGCTTCTATAAGTGCCTCATCAACATCTTTACCTCTCCCTATCGCTCCATTTGCAAAATCTACTAAAAGAACAGCATTTTTACCAACCATACCCATCAGAAGCATAAAACCTATCATCACAAATAAACTAAAGTGTAAACCACTAAAATATAAAGCTACCATCACACCTATAATACTTAGTGGAAGTGCCACCATAATGATAATAGGTTGAACAAGAGATTCGTATAAAACTGCTAAAATAATAAACATTAAAATAACAGATAAACCTATAGCTGTACCAAATGCTTTGGCAGTTTTTACCATCTCTTCAGCAAAACCTGTAAATCTATAAACTACACCATCTGGTAAAAGTTCATCAATCCCATCTTTTGTATAAGCAACTGCACCACCTAAATCAAGACCAAACAGATCTGCAAAAACTGTAACTTGTCTTTGTCTATCATAATGGTTAATTGAAGCTAATGATTTAGAATCACGAAGTGTTACTAAACCATCAAGATAAATCAATTCACCATTTTCTGCTCTAAGTTGAATCTTTTTTATATCATCTATCCCTACTCGATTTGTATCATCAAACCTCAACGAAATGTTGTACTGTTTACCTTTCTCTTCAAAATACGAAATCTCTAAATCACTAGAGAATGCTATAGAGATAGCTTGTGCAATTTGTGAAGCTGAGATTCCTAAACGGTTTGCATTAACTCTATTTATATCTATATCAATCTGAGGTTTTGGCTCATCAAGATTTGTATCTATATCAGCAAATCCATCTTTTTTCGATAGATAAGATGTAAGATTTTTTGTAGCTATCTCTAAATCTTTAAAAGAATCTGATTTTAAAACTATCTGATAAGGAACTGATACCCCTGCCCCTTTTATATTTGGAATCGCTGAAGCTGTTATGAACATATCATCACTAAAAACTTTTAACTCTTTACGAAAATTTTGTATAACCTCTTCTTGGTTTAATTCTCGCTCATCTTTTGGTTTTAGTTTTACATACATTAAGGCTTTATGTTTCTCTTGTGATTTGTTATAACCAATATTTAGAGTTGTATAAACTACATTATCATTTTGTTTTACTAACGCCTCAACCTCTTTAGATTTTCGTATCATCTCCTCTAATGAGATTGAAGAATCTGCTTTGATTTTTATCTCAAACTCTGATTTATCCTCTTTAGGGATAAAATCCATACCAATTTTTGGAAATAAAGAGAGTGATACAAAAAATATAACAAACACAACCACTAAAGTAGAAAATTTAAAATGCAAAACCAATTTTAAGAGAGATTCATAAACTCTCTCAACATATTTAAAAATAGACTCCGTCATATCATAAAATTTACTATCACCTTTATTTAACACTCTAGCACTTATACTAGGTATAAAACTAAGAGCTATTGTATAAGAGATAATAATTGCAAATCCAACAGTCATAGCAAAGCTTTCAAAAAACTTCCCTACGATTCCACTCATAAATGAAACAGGGATAAAAACTGCTAAAAGCATCGCTGAGATTGCAAGGATAGTAAATGCCATCTCTTTAGTTCCCTCAACAGCAGATTCTAATCTCCCCATCCCCTTTTCCATCTTTTTGTAGATATTTTCTATCACCACTATCGCATCATCTATTATGATTCCTATAGCCAAAGTAAGTCCGATAAGTGTCATCTTATTTAAATCAAACCCCATATAATCCATAAGAGCAAAAGTACCCATGATAGAAGCTGGAATCGATAAAGCTGAAACTAAAGTGATAGTGATATTTCTCAAAAATATAAAAACAATTATAGCTGCTAAAATAGCACCATAAATCAAATCAAATTTTACATCTTCTAGTGAGTTTATAATAAAAGGTGAAGTGTCATTTAAAACTTTTACATCAAATCTATCCCCTGCTAAAGCTACTAATTCAGGTATAGAATCTTTTACTTTTTGAACTATATCTATAGTGTTTGTTCCTGAAATTTTTTGAACCTCAAGCATAACACCCTCTACCCCATCATAAGAGGCATAACTTTTAGCATCACTTAAAGTATCTACAACTTTTGCAATATCTTTTAATTTTATATTATCTTTGATAATTATATTTTCAAGTTCCTCAACACTTAGTGCATCAGCTTTTGTTTTTAAAATATACTCTTTTGTAGATGAGATTAATTTACCACCACCTATCTTTACATTCTCTTTTGCCACAATATCATTAAGTTCTATAACTGTAATGTTAAACTTATTTAAAAGTTTTGGGTCTGGAAATATTTTTATCTCTCTATCTTGATAACCGATAATATTGATAGCACCAACACCATTGATTTTTTGCAGTTTTGGCTTTACCTTTTCATCAGCAAATAACATCAAATTTTTTATAGAATCTTTTTTGGCTGTTAAAAATATATTTATAACAGAAGCACCACCAATATCTAACTTACTTACAAGTGGGGTTTTTGCATTTGGAGGTAAGATAACTGCTGAAACTTTATCTCTTACATCATTTGTTGCTTCATCAATATCTCTTTCTAAAAAGAATTTAACCATAACAACACTAACACCCTCACTACTTGTAGAGGTTATAGAATCTATACCACCTATACGAGATAGAGCCTCCTCTATCTTATCTGTAACTTGAGATTCTATGGTACTAGATTCAGCACCTTGATATATTGTTTTTACACTAACCATCGGAAAGTCGATATTTGGAAACAGTGCTGATGGCATAGATTTGAAACTCATCCAGCCAAATATCACTAAGGTGATAACATACATAAGTGTTGTTATGGGTTTATTTATCGCATATTTATACATCTATCTACTTTTTCCCTATATCTTCTATAGTTATATAACCATCACCAAAAAGTCCAACTATAAAATCATCTGCTACAACTTGTGCTTTTATTTTTCTATTGTCACTATCTGCATAAGGGTATATTTTAGATATTTTACCTATGTAAGTTTTAGAATCTCCATTTACACCATATTTTACTTTATCGCCAACTTTAACACTTTTCCAGTATTTTTGATCAAACTCTAAAATCAATCTTTTTTTATTTTTACTTTGAATCTTTAGTACAGTTCTAAGCATCATACCACTCACAACATCACCAACCTCTACATCTTTTTCAAATATCACCCCATCAAATGGTGCAAGTATCATACTTCTATCTAAAAATGATTTAGCCAAAGCCAATTTTGCTGTTGCTTGAATCACTGCTACTTTTGCTTTTTCATAAGCCAATTCATACTTATCAAATGTAGCTTCATCAAGTAACTCTTTTATAAGTAGTTGTCTATCATAATCTCTCTTTGCAAATTTTAAAGATAATTTCGCATTTTGTAATGATGCTTCTGCAATTTTAAGAGATGCTTTTAAATCATCATTTTGTAACTCAACTAACTTATCACCTTTTTTTACAACACTAGATATATCTACAAAAACTTTTTTAACAATACCACTAGAGTAAAAAGCTAAAGAAGCTGTTTTATCTGCTTGGATACTAAAAGTTGTATATATCTCTGTTGCACTCAAATTAAGTATAAAAATCATTAACCCTAAAATAATTTTGTTCATTGTAAAAACTCCTCTATATTTTTTCCTGCATGGAAGTAGTATTTGGCATAAGCTATTTGTAAATCGTTTAATGATTTTTCATATAGTGATTTAGCCATTGTTAAACTTGAAAGCGCATCAAGATAAACTACATTATCAACGATTCTTGCATCATACTTTTTAGATATAGTCTCAAAAGCACTAGAAGCTGATACTAAAGCACTAAAAGCACTTTTTATTTTAATCTCATTTGTTTTGATTCTTAGTAATGCTAAATCATACTCAAACTTTTGTGCTTTTGTTTTGTATGCCACTTGAGATGATAAGGCTTGAGAGTTTATAACCATAGATTCCCTACTTTTCTCAACACTTCCCATATCAAATAATCTCATATTAACTACTAACATCAACTTATTTTGCTTATCTACCCCTTTTAAGTGTAAGGTATCTACCCTATCGTAGCCATATAAACTAAAACTATCTTCAACTTTTATTTGTGGATAATAAACACTATCAATAGATTTAGAACCATTTAAAAGTGCATCTTTTTTTGCCATAATAGACTTAACACTATCACTTAACTCTATACTACATTCACTAAACTCTTTAAACTTAGAATCATTAAATGTCAAGATAGTTTTTCCAACCTTTAATTCTAATGATGAGATAAGTGAAGATAGTTGAAACTTTAAAGATTGTATCTCATATATATTTGTATCGTAAGCTGATTGTAATCTATCTACATTATCTTTTGTTCTAACTTTAGCTTTATAAAATCTTTTAACTCTTTTTAGTTGCTCAGCTAAAGAGTTACTCGCATCTTTTCTAGATTCTAATGATGCTTTTAAACTTTTTATATTAAAAAAATCTTCCACTATCTCTAAAGCTAAACTCTTTTTTGTAGCCTCTGTATCAAAACTATTTGCTTTATACTCATCTTTAGTTTTTAATAATTGATACGATTTTTTTCCACCATCATAAATATCATAAGAAAATTTTGCAAAACCACTATATATATCACCAGCTACCATCAAACTTTTTTTATTTTGAGTTTGATAAAAAGCACCAATATCAATAGTTGGATAAAGAGTATTTTCACTAGATTCAACCTCTTTTGCTTTTGCTTTTTGTGTAAGCTCTTTTGAGATAACTAAATCATTATTTTGATTTGCAAACTCCAAGATAGATTTTAAACTATCTGCATATAAAAAAATAGGTATTATTAAAAATAAAAATTTCATCATCTCTTTACCTCAATCAGTTCAAAAATAGAATCTATATAGTTATCTAACTCTTTTTGCATATCATCTATCGCATTTGTTGCTACACTTGCTATAAACATCCCCTCAGCAGTAACAAAAAGACCTTTAGTTAATGTGATAGATTCTTTAATAATCTCTCCACTATCTATCGCATCTTGAATTATCTTTTTAAACCAAGAATAGTGATTTATAAAACACTCTGTTTGAAACTCTATCATCTTTTCATCAGGTGAACTTAGTGCGATTGAGATAAACTCTTTGTAAAGTTTTCTAAGTTCAATATCCTCATCACTATAAAAAAAACGACTAAAATATTTTATTTTATCTTTAGTAGAAATTATTTTAGATAACTCTTTTTCTATAATTTTAGTTCTTTCATAAACCAATATATTTACAATCTCAAAAACAATATCCTCTTTATTTTTAAAATACTCATAAATTGTACCCTTACCAACACCTGCAGTTTGTGCAATTTTAGAGATAGTTAAATCTTTAATACCATGTAAAAAAATAAGTTCCTTACAAGATAGTGCTATATCTTTTCTTTTTTGAACCTTATCTACAATTATTGCCATCATCAATCCTTTATATAACCGACCAGCAGTCAATTAAAATTTTATTTTATATTAAAATCTCTTAATTTCAAATAAATAACTGACTATTGGTCAATTAGAATATATGATTGCCTTTATAATTTAAATTTTTTTTGATAGATGATTATACAGAAAAAAGGGGGGGGGGAGTTTTTGAGGTCAAAGCATTATTTACTCTTTGACCTTTTTGATTATTTAGTTAATATTTAATCCCCGTAGCTACTCTAATTTTTTCCATCATAGGTTGTGCTATATCACTAGCTTTTTTAGCCCCAGATTTTAAAATCTCTCTAACTTCATCTTGATTGTTTATATAGTAATCTCTTTTTTCTCTATACTCTCTAAAATATTCCCACATAACTTCAGCTAGGTATATTTTAAAGTGACCATGACCCTCTCCACCTTTTTTATATCTCTCTTGAAGTGCTACAAGGTTATCACCCTCTAAAAAGAGTTTTGCCATATTGTAAACATTACAGTTAGCATACTCTTTTGGTTCCTCCATAGCTACATTTTCAGTGATGATTTTTTTGATAGTTTTTAGTTGTTTTTTCTCTTCACCAAAAATATTTACTGTATTTTTGTAAGATTTTGACATCTTTTGACCATCGATTCCTGGAACAGTTGCTACATCTTCTTGAATTTGAAACTCTGGAATCTTAAAAATATCTCCATAAGCATTGTTAAATTTTATAGCTATATCTCTTGCTATCTCAACATGTTGAATCTGATCTTTTCCAACAGGGATAATATCTGGTGAGTATAGTAAAATATCAGCAGCCATAAGAACAGGGTATGAAAAAAGTGAGTGGTTAGCTGCGATTCCTTTTGCTGTTTTATCTTTATAGCTATGTGCTCTCTCTAGTAAACCCATAGGTGTAAAAGCAGACAGAATCCAGTATAACTCTAAAACCTCTTTTACATCTGACTGAACCCAAAAAGTTGATTTTTCAGGGTCGATTCCTAAAGATAAAAAATCTGTTGCTGTTTGCATAGTTAAACCAGCTAGTTTTTCACCACCATTTCCACTACTCATAGCGTGGTAGTTTGCTATAAAAGCAAATGTTTCATTGTTTTTTTGAGCCTCTACCATCTGTTTTATAGAACCAAAATAGTTCCCGATATGTAGATCTCCTGAGGGTTGAATACCTGTTAAAACTCTCATATATATTCCTCAATTATTTTTTTGTATTATAGCCAAATGTAAAGTTTGTTTTGTTATTATTGGCGTAATTTTATAAAAGGATTTTTATGTTTACTTGGATATTATGGTTTCATATACTCTCTCTTATCTCTTGGTTCGCTGTTTTATTTTATCTTCCTAGGCTTTTTGTTTATCATGTAGAAAATAGTGATAATGCTGGTTTTGTTAAGGTTATAAAGGTTATGGAGTATAAGATATTTAAGTATATTGGTGTTCCTGCTATGTGGGCAACTATTTTAAGTGGTGCTTATCTTAGTTATGAGGTTGGTTTTGCTGGTAATGGTTGGCTTCACACTAAAATCTTTTTTGTAGCTCTTTTGGTAGCTTACTTTTTTTCTCTTGGTAAATTTAGAAAAACATTAGAATCTGATGAGTGTGTAAAGAGTGGGAAGTTTTTTCGTATCTATAACGAAGTACCAACTTTACTACTTCTAGTTATAGTTGGTATGGTGATATTTAAACCGTTTTAAAAACCACGAATTTATTCGTGGTTATCTAGGTATAACCTCAGCACTTCCGTAACATCTCTCACCATTATCTGCAAGCCAACTAAAATCACCTATCTTAAAATCTGCTAAGATAAACTCATCATGTCCACCAATACCAGGATGTTCTCTTGTTATAATATTTATATCATAAAGATTCATAGCAGTTTTAATAGTTGTAGGTGTTCCCTCGACAAACATTCTACCTGGAATATTAGTAGTTGCTTGGATTATTGGTACACTTCCATCAAAAATATAATTTCCATAAGCATCTTTAGCACTATATAGTATAGTTTTATACCCTTTACACTCATCTGCTTCATATAATGGTTTTACTATCATTGTATAACTACGAAATAGATAGTTACGACCATAACTATTAGCTATGCTAAATATATAAAAAGTGTTATCAGCTTGAGCTTGTTCCTCTATATCTTTTGGAGTAAATTCAGAAAATAGTTGTAATTTTATACTATTTACTAAAGAACGAAAATTATCTCTTTGATCTTGTGGATATTTTAATGGTTCTTTTATAAAACCTTCAAGATTAGGAGTTTTTATAGCTGTTATAGCGATAAATACCATCATAAGTAGTAAAGCTAATTTTTGAAAAAATCCCCTCTTTAGTATAAACTTTCTTGCATCTGGATTCTCATCTTCAAGTAATTTCAGAGCTTTTCTAACCATAAATGGAGCGAGTGTTAAATGGTAGAGTAATAAACCAGCACTAGAGAATAATATAGTGTAATAAAAAGGGTTAACAAAAGCATCAATAATCTGAATTCTTATCTCATTTTCATCCATAGTAGTAAATACTAAAACAGACATATAAACCATAATAGCAACTAGGTATATAGCGATAATTATAGATACAAATGAGTTATATTTAGAAGCACTTATAATTTTAGAGTATATTTTTTCATCTAAATGTTGAAAATTACTCTCATTTATAAGAAATTTTAGTTTTCTTCTATAATGGATTACATAGAGTAAAAAAGGTAGTACAAGTAGTATAATCATTGCAATTTTCAATGCTGCTATAAGCATATAAAAAGCAAAGATTACAACCATGGCTGTCGGCATTATACTTACAAACCCACCTAGATTTGGTGCATAACTCTCATAGCTTGATTTTCTACCATCAGCATAAGTTGTGGTAGTTTTGACCCTCTTAAATGCTGATAAATTAGAATCCAATCCCATGATTTATTTCTCACCCCTTTTTTTAGCTTTGAAAAGTAGCGGTGTACCTGTAAAGTTAAACGCCTCTCTCATTTTATTTGTTAAGTATCTTCTATAAGTGAAGTGAAGTCCACTAGGCTTATTCATAATGATAGCTATTTTAGGTGGTCTTGTCTCATACTGTGTACCGTAGTAGATTCTTATAACTTGTCCACTAACACTTGGAAGTGTATGTCTTCTTAATGCTCTTTCTATAACCTCATTTATTTTAGAAGTTGGGATTCTTTGTGAGTAGTTTTCATTTATCTCTAAAATCATATCGTGAAGTTTATCAACTCTTAGATGAGATTTAGCAGATAGTGTGATGATAGGAGCGTAAGCTAAAAACTTAAATCTCTCTCTTACCTCTTTAATGATTTTATCGTGTTCTTCCCTTTTAGATATATCCCATTTGTTTAAAACGATGATAGAAGCTAGTCTGTTACTATCTACAAGTCCAGCTATCTTCTCATCAAGATCCATAAATGGTTCACTAGCATCTAAAACGATTAGTGCCATATTTGAGTTTTCAAGCATCTCTTTTGTACGCATAAGAGCATACTTTTCGATTCCTAAAATTCTACCACGACGACGAAGACCAGCTGTATCTACAAATGTTATCTGTTTATCTTTATACTCAACAGTTTCATCGATAGGGTCGATAGTTGTTCCAGCAACACTACTTACAACAGAGCGTTCCTCACCTAAAAGAGCATTTAAAAGTGAAGATTTACCAACATTTGTACGACCAATGATAGCTATCTTGATATGATTTATATCGTTCTCATCAAACTCTTTTATTCTGTCATTATTTCCAAAGATAGAATCATCTTCTGTAATTCCATCCATCTCATCTTCATCCCAATATGTAAAGCCATCATCTTCATCATTTTCTGAGATATTAGCAAAAAATTCCTCATCACTTATCTCAGGTTCGATAACTTTAATATCATCTTCTAAATCTTCATCCTCTTTTATAATGTCAGAATCTGGAATTTTAGAAGCTATCCAATCTAAAAGTTCAACTGTATTACGGTTATGAGCAACAGAGATTCCAAAGATGGCATCTGTTCCAAATTCATAATATTCCCAAAGTTTCTCTTTCATTTTGTCATTATCTATCTTATTTACAACTAAAGCCATATCTTTACCCATAGCTTGAAGCTCATAAAATAGTTTTTTATCTTCCTCTTCAGGTAAACCTTTCCCATCTACCATATATAGGATTATGTCAGCTTTATAAGCAGCTTTTAGTGACATCTCTTTTATTTTATCAAAAAGTTCACACCCTTTATCAAGTCCACCTGTATCTAAAAGTTGAGCCTCTTTGTTGATTATGATCGCTATTTTTCTTTTAACATCTCTTGTTGTTCCAGCTATATCTGATGTGATAGCATCTCTTTTTTTTACCAAACGATTAAATAGTGAGCTTTTTCCAACATTTGGGCGACCAATAATGGCGATTTTTTTCATAATAATACCTACAATATATTTTAATAATTGTGTAATTATATCTAAATAAGGGGAGATTTATAAAAGAGTTTTGTAGAAGATTGTGAGTGGTAGGATCTCTCAAAAGAGAGATCTATTTAGCAACTACCCAAACATAAAAAATATCTGTTCGTGGATCTCTCCATTTTGCTTTTATCTCTGAGCTAACTTGAGCATCAGTTTTAACATAGGTGTTATTTACACTTGAAGATCTATAACCAGTTCCATTCTCTTTCTCACTAGAGTAAGAGTTAGATAAGATATTTGCTCTTTTTTGTTTTGCTAATTCTGTTAAGGCACGATCAAGGGCAAGCTCCTCTTGGGCAGCTCTACCTTTCATATGTGTACCACAACTACCAACAGCACCACCCATAGAGTTGTTTATCCATTTTGGTTTTTCAAAGATTGAGTGTTTTGGTTTAGCCTGAGTGTTATTACACCCAGTTAAAACCAAAACCATAAAGATAAGTGAGTTATAAACTAATATCATTAGTCAGTTGGGAACTCTTTATCTAAAGAATCTAAAGCTTGTTTAGATTGAAATTGTTGCCATAAAGCTTGTTCGTTACCCATACTTGTTTTCATACTATTTTTAACACTATCTTTAACTTTTTTATTTACAGTTTCATCTGAAACAGCAACTAAAACATAAAGTTTTCCATCTTTACTTCTAAAACTTTTAACTTTTCTAGAACCTGAAAGATTTAATTTAGCAGTTTGCTTTGTAACAGCAGTTGTAACAGCATCCATAGTTTCAGCATCACCGTTACCAGTTGAACGCATAAAATCTTCCATTTTAGCTTTTACTTTAGTGTTTACTTGGTATGCTAATTTAGCACGAGCTCTAGTCATAGCTTGAGCTTCTCTCATAGATGCGTTTTTAGAAGTACCGATACCCACAGCAGCATAAGAAGCACCTTCGATAGCTGAAGTACATACCCACTCAGGAGCTAAAGCACCAGCATCATCTCTACATCTTTCATCTAAAGTTTCCTCAGCTGGAGTTGGTGTAGCATTACCACATCCACTAATCGTTAAAGCTACTAGACCTGCTAATGCCATTGTTGTAATTGATTTGATCATCTTGATCTCCTTTTACATATTGTATAATAAAAAAATTATACAACTATAATCTTAAAACAGATTTATTAATTTATATTCTATATAATTAAACCAAAAAAGGGGATTATTTGAATTACTATTATTCATACGAACATTTTAAAAAAGATACAAACTTACTTATAAAAAAATCAAAAGAGTTTAATCCAGAAGTTATTATAGGAATCGCTAGAGGTGGCTTAACACTATCTCATGCTATGGCAGAGGGGATGGATATTCGTAAAGTTGAAACTATTAGAACAGAACTTTATGATAAAAGTTGTAAGAGGGATAAGATAACTATATTTGGTGAGTGTAATCTATCTGATGTTAGTAGAGTTTTGGTTGTAGATGATATTTCAGATAGTGGCGATACACTAAAAGCTATTATGAATTATTTAGAAACTGATTTTAAAAATATAGAGTTTAAATCAGCAACACTTTATTATAAAAAAACATCATCTTACGAGCCTCATTATTGGATAAATGAGGCTACTGAGTGGATAGATTTCTTTTGGGAGAGGGATTTTAGCTAAATCCTTAGAATATGATTTTTGTCTTCTTATCGTAAGCACTGTTTAGATTCTTCTTCTAATTGTGCTAATGTAATCGTCTCACCATTTTTATTTGCTCTAGCATCTTTTATAGCTTGAATAGTTTCATCATTAGGTGTTTTTATCTCAAATGGTAAACCTTTTTCTAATACAGACTGAGTTAAGAACATATTGATAGCGTCACTTAAACTAACACCATACTTTTTAAATATCTCTTTTGCTTGAATTGTTATATCTGAATCTAAATAAATATCTGTTTTAACTTTAGCAGTCATAATAAAATCCTTATAATTTTTGTTTATTATAGCACAAGGAAAATATTCTTTATATGAGTTAATATTTTTAAGAATTATAAAAATTAAAATCAATTTAAAATATTTTGTTTGTCGCCCCATTAAATTAGATAAATGAGGCGATATACCTATTTATGGAGCTAAATTATTTAATAACTTTTCTAGCATTTATTGGTTGGATAGGGCGGTTGTTCCCCTCTATAACATTTGTAAATTGCTTAAGTTGTGCTTTAGAGATTGTTTCATAAGATTTTAGAACCATCCACTTAACACCCTCTGAACATGGTGGAGTTGTTAATGAACCATTGAAATAGTAATAATCTTTTGATGTAGGTAAAAGTTTATCTATCATTTTAGAGTTTAACTCTAAAGGGTTATGTTTGTTAACCTCTTTTGGCATAGAATCAAAGATTTTTTGAAGTGTTTCATTCTCTTTACCTAGTTGATATAAAACAGATACAACAGCTAATTCACCATTTTTAGCTACATGAACAAAGTGTGCTTCAAGTGGGAAGCTTCTACCATCTATCTCATTTTCACTTGGTGAATGGAAGTGAAACTGTTTTAGTACAAAATGTTTATTATCTATGTTTATACTACTGTGAGAATCAACATTTACTTGTATAGCATGACCGTTATTTAAAACATCAGTTGAATCTGCGTGGTAGTTAAATTGAATCTTATCTAAGCCATCTGTTTTTACACTTATATCTTCTGTTATATTTATAGGAGATTGTGATTTACCTATGCTACACATTTTAAATTTTTCATCTATCTCACCCCAATATTTTGGTGCTGTATGACCTGTGTATCCCCAGTGAGCTGTTTGGTGTGATGATGTGTTAGCACTTAAAAGTGATAATGCTAATGATGTAATAATCAATGCTTTTTTCATAAAAATCCTTTTTTAAAGGATGATAACATAAAAGGTTATTGTTATAGAAAAACTTATAGATAAAAGTTTAAATTATTACTAACTTGTATACTTGTAACATAATCAAAAATCAGTATCATAAATATATGAGCTAATCTCCTCTAGCGTAGTAGATTCAAATCCAAGTTCAGGCATAAGTCCATGTTTATCTATCGCTTCTAACATTATGGAAGTTTCTTTATTTGGTTTTACTACCCACTTTGACATATTCTCTACAAAATCTTTTTTTATCGGGAAAGCTCTTAAGTAGTTCTCTTTAACTATCCTCATAGATGGAGCAGATATGGTTTTAGTTTCAAAATGGCAAGTGGTACAGTTTCCATTAAAAATTAAACCTCTCATATCTGTCGCATTTATAGATGATATAAAAAGTGATAAAAAAAGTATGGTTTTCAAGCTATTTTCTAGCCTCTTTTATCATCTTATAAGCTTGATTTATCTCTTGAGTTTTTTCAGTTGCCTCTTTCATATACTCCTCACCTTTACCTTGTGATTTTATAATATCTGGATGGTATTTACGAACTAATTTTCTATATGCTTTTTTAATCGTTCCCATATCATCATCTTTATTTACACCTAAAATTTTGTAAGCATCATCTATATTTGCTTTTGGTGTGATGTTGTTCATCATCTGCTCAAACTGATCAAATATAGCATGATATGTATCTGGATTAAACTCAAAAGCTTGTGCTATGGTTTGTAAAATCTCATCTTCTGCTTCACTAACATCACCATCAACAAATGCTAATTGAATTAAAAATCCTATAAATTGTTGTTGTTTAGCTTTATCTCTTTTAGTTAGTTTACCTAGCTGATGAGCGATAGATTCTAAGTTGTCAAATCTATCTTTTTGTTCAGAAAATATCTCTTTTAATATACTTTTAGTATGTTCAGGTTCAGGAAATACAGCAGATATATCATCAAACATAATCCCTATTAGTTGTGCTTCAAGAGCATCAACTTTTCCATCAGCTTTAGCTACTTTAGCAACAAGTGCTACAAACATCCCTAGTTCAGTACCTTCAAGTGATTCTTTAGTTATTTTTACATTTTTTAACGATTCTTTTGAATACTCGGTTGTGTAGTTGGAGTAGCTTTTAAATACATAATAAAGTACAGCACCTAAAATTATAAATACGATTAAATTTCCCATAAAAAAATCCTTGATTAAAATTAATCTAATTGTACTCTATAAAAATGAATGGGTATAATTACATTTATGATAAAAACTAAAGTTTAAAGCAGGGAGTTGTTAAATGCCAAAAATTGCTATGCTAAAAGAGTTAAACAAAGGTGTAAAATATATGCTCATAGCATCTTTTACATTTGCGATAATGGGTGCTTTTGCTAAACTATCAAGTCAATATATGAGTTCGTTAGAGGTTGTATTCTTTAGAAATATCGCTGGTGTTTTGTTGATTGGAATCGCAGTTATGAGAGACCCATTAGTTCAAAAAGGTGGTAAACCTTGGTTACTTTTTTTTCGTGGTTTTATGGGTTTTAGTGCTTTACTCGCATTTTTTTATAACATAGCTCATATCTCGCTTGGTGATGCTATGACATTTTCAAAAACATCACCTATCTTTACTGCTATATTCGCTTGGATGTTTTTAAATGAAAGGTTATCACTAAAAGCTTGGGGTGCGATAGGTATAGGTTTTATTGGTATTTTACTTATAACTCAACCTAGTGGGATAGGGTTTAGTAAGTATGACCTACTAGGAGTTTTTAGTGGTGTTGGAGCTGCTTTAGCTTACACTTCTATAAGAGAGCTTAGAAATTATTATGATACCAGAGCGATAGTTTTATCATTTATGGGTGTTGGAACTATTATGCCGATACTACTTTTTATAATCTCACCATATCTTGATGTTGAAGAGTTTGATTTTATACTTGGTGAGTTTGTTATGCCTCATGGTGTTGTTTGGCTTTATGTGTTAGGTATGGGAGGTTTTGCGACAATATCTCAACTTTTAATGACAAAAGCTTATGGTGAAACAAAGGCTGGAATTGTAGGAGCGGTAAGTTATTCTAATATTATTTTTTCTATTATAGTTGGTGTATTACTTGGTGATTCCCTTCCAGATATGGTAACTTTTAGTGGTATATGTTTAATCGTTTTAGCAGGTATAATAGTAGCAAGAGCTAAGTAAATTTAGATATAATTTCATTGTCACCAGCATAAGCTGGGACAATATCAGCAAGTAAGGAGGAACTCGTGCGAAAGTTCCAACTAAGGCTGACAATAAGAATCTTTGGATTCAAAGTCAACTTAAAGGTTGAGAGGGCGTAACCTCTCAACTCTTGCTGTGATTATACATAAATTAGATAAAATTGTAAATAAATTTGAGGAAAACAGATGATTCTACTAACTGGACCTTGTGTTATAGAGAGTGAAAAAAATATTTTTAAAATAGCTAAATCGTTAGAAAAATATCATAAAGATGAAACAATCGATTTTTATTTCAAAGCTAGTTTTGACAAGGCAAACAGAACATCTTTAGAGAGTTTTCGTGGACTTGGAATCGATGAAGGTCTTAGAATCCTTCAAAAAGTAAAAGATGATTTTGGATATAAAATAGTTACAGATGTTCATGAATCTGCTCAAGTGCCAATTGTTGCTGAGGTTGTAGATATGCTTCAAATTCCAGCATTTTTATGTCGTCAAACAGATTTACTTGTAGCTTGTGCTAAAACAGAGTGTAAAATCAACATCAAAAAAGGTCAGTTTTTAGGTGGAGATGCTATGGTTTACCCTGTTTTAAAAGTGCTTCAAACTCGTGGATGTAGTGAAGCTACTTATGAAAACTCACTAAAACATGGTGTTTACCTTTGTGAGAGAGGAAACTCTTTTGGATATGGAAATATGGTAGTAGATATGAGAAACCTTGTAACTATGAGAAAGTTTGCACCAGTTATATTTGATGCTACTCACTCTGTTCAGATGCCAACTGCTAAAAATGGTAAAACAGGTGGAGATAGTTCAATGGTTCCATACCTTGCAAAAGGTGCTGCTGCTGTTGGTGTGGATGGTTTTTTCATGGAAACACACTTTGACCCAAGTATAGCTTTAAGTGATGGACCAAATATGGTAAAATTAGACGAATTAGAAAAATTAATAGTTAAAATTAAAAAAATAGAGGAGATATAGATGAATTTAATTGAAGGTAGATTAAAAGTTACAAATGGTAAAAAAATTGCTATTGTTAGTACAAGATGGAACCATTTTATAGTAGATAGACTTGTTGAGGGTGCTGAGGATGCTTTTCTTCGTCATGGTGGAGATAAAGATGATTTAACTCATATTTTATTACCAGGTGCGTTTGAGCTTCCAATGGTTGTAGATAAACTTTTAGATTCTGGTAAATATGATGCTGTATGTGCTTTAGGTGCTGTTATTCGTGGGGCAACTCCTCACTTTGATTATGTAAGTGCTGAAGCAACTAAAGGTATCGCTACTATGAGTTTAAAATACCAAAAACCAGTTTCATTTGGTCTTTTAACAACAGATACGATTGAACAAGCGATAGAGAGAGCTGGTACTAAAGCTGGAAACAAAGGGTTTGAAGCGATGACTACTGTTATCGAGATGTTAGACCTATATGAGGCGATATAATGGCAACTAGACATCACGCAAGAATGGCAGTAGTAAGTTTACTTTATGCTTATGATTTAGGAAATGGCGATATAGCTGATCACTCAGAATCTATTTTAGAAGAGAAAAAGATTCGTAATAAACAAAAAGATTTTGCATTAGCTCTTTTTACAGGTGTTATGGAAAACTTAGAAGCTTGTGATAAGGCGATAGTTGAACACTTAAAAGAGTGGGATTTTGAAAGACTTGGAAGTATTGAGAGAGCTACTCTTAGATTAGCAAGTTATGAGATTTTATTTGGTGAATTAGATTCTGCTGTTGTTATAAATGAAGCAGTTGAGATTACTAAAGCATTTGGAACTGAACAATCACCTAAGTTTATCAATGGTGTTTTAGATGCTATCTCTAAAGATCAAAATAAATCTGAATAGATATGACTAAAGAGGCTATAAAAGAGGTTGGTAAACTATTTTTTGATGTTGCGAAAATAGTGTTTGCTGTTGCCATAGTTACTCCCCTTGTAAAAGGTGGAGAGGTGGAAGTTATACCATTATTTTTTGTAGCTGAAGTTATATTAATCGGTTTATATCTTATAAATAAAGGAACACAAGATGAGTGATTTAACAATAGTTTCTGGAACATTTGCTTTAATGGCTACTATATTTGCCATTTATGTTCACTTCAGTACAAAAAATGAACATTCACATAAAGTGCATTAGATTATATGAAAAGATTAACAAAACAAGAAGCATTAGATTTAATAAAAAACTGTGATTTAAAAACACTTGGAAAGATGGCAAGTGAGAGAAAAAAAGAGTTACATCCAAAAGGAATCACAACATTTGTTGTTGATAGAAACATAAACTATACAAATATCTGCTGGGTAGATTGTAAATTTTGTGCTTTTTATAGACACGAAAAAGATGCTGATGCTTATGTACTTACATTTGATGAGATAGATTCTAAGATAGATGAACTCTTAGATATTGGTGGAACTCAGATTCTTTTTCAAGGTGGAGTTCACCCTAAACTAAAAATAGAGTGGTATGAGGATTTAGTTGAGCATATACATACTAAATACCCACAAATCACGATTCATGGATTCTCATCTATTGAGATAGATTTTATAGCTAAGGTTTCAAGAATCACAGTTAAAGAGGTTTTAGAAAGACTTAAAGCTAAAGGTTTAGCTTCGATTCCAGGGGCTGGTGCTGAGATTCTTAGTGATAAAGTTCGAGATATTATCGCACCTAAAAAGATAGATTCTGAGGTGTGGATAGATATACATAGAGAGGCTCATAAGCTTGGTATAAAATCAACAGCTACTATGATGTATGGAACAGTTGAGAGTGATGAAGATATAATAGAACATTTTGATATGATTCGTAAACTTCAAGATGAGACTGGTGGTTTTCGTGCTTTTATAATGTGGAGTTTTCAAGGGCAAAATACTGAACTTTTAAGATTGATTCCAGATATGGATAAACCATCGGCAAACCGTTACTTAAGACTTTTAGCAGTAGCAAGACTTTATCTTGATAATGTTCCAAATATTCAAAGTTCTTGGGTGACTCAGGGTGCTTATATTGGTCAGATGGCTTTAAGATTTGGGGCAAATGATTTAGGCTCAACTATGATGGAAGAGAATGTTGTAAGCTCTGCTGGTGCTTCATATAGTATGGCTAAAGAGGAGATGGTTCATCTCATAAAAGATATAGGTGAGATTCCAGCAGTTAGAAATACTGCTTATGAGACTTTAGAGATATTTAACTAATGAGATTTTTTCTTTCATTACTACTTTTAGGACAGATAATTATGGCAGCAACGATAGAACATATTGAGATAGATGGTATAAAAGTACCTATGATTTTTGAACATGATATAAGATTACCTTTAGTGACTACACAGTTTGTTTTTACAAATAGTGGAAGCATAACAGATACTAAAAAAGCTGGTTTAGCAAAATTTAGCGCTAAAATTATGAATGAAGGTACAAAAGAGTTAGGTTCATCTGCTTTTGCTGAGTCTTTAGAATCAAGAGCTATAAATATACACTCATCAACAGGTGTTGAAACTTTTGTTATGGAGATTAGTTCTTTAAAAGAGGAGTTTAATAACTCACTGAAAAAATACAGATCTCTTTTAAAGAATCCAAATTTTACTAAAGAGGCTTTTGAAAAAGTTAAAACTATGACTTTAGGCTCTATCAGTAGAAAAGAGAATGATTTTGATTATATAGCTTCAAATGAGTTAAAATCTATACTTTTTAAAGGTAGTGTTTTAGCAAATCCAGCAAATGGGACTTTAGAGAGTATTGAAAGTATAGAGTTAAAAGATGTTGAAAGTTTTATAGATAAACATCTAAATATATCTAACCTTATAGTTGTTATTGGTGGAGATATTGAGATAGAAGATGCTAAAAAGCAGATAAAAAAAGTTATAGAATCTTTACCTATTGGTGAAAGTTCAGAAGTTAAACACTATGATGTAACTAAAAAGCCATCACAATCTATCTTGAAAAAAGATACAGAGCAAGCATATATATATTTTGGTTCACCATATAATATGGATGAGGGGGATGAAGATTATTACAAAGCTAGAGTAGCTACTTTTATACTTGGAACTGGTGGTTTTGGAAGTCGCCTTATGGAAGAGATAAGGGTTAAAAGAGGTCTTGCTTACTCTGCTTATGCTAGGATTAGTATCACAAAAGCTAGTAACTATTTTACAGGTTACTTACAAACTAAACTAGAATCGTTAGATGAAGCTCAAAAAACTGTAAATGAGGTTATAGCTGATTTTGTAAAAAATGGTGTAACTAAAGATGAACTAGAGCAAACTAAAAAGTTCTTACTAGGTAGTGAACCTCTAAGAGTTGAGACTATGAGTCAAAGACTTAACCGTACTTTTATGGAATACTACAAAGGTTATGAGCTTGGTCACTCAAAAAAAGAGCTTGAAAAAATCAAGAATCTTAAACTAAAAGATTTGAATCAGTTTATCAAAAAGCATACTGAGATAAATGATTTGAGTTATGCGATAGTTACTAAATAGGTTTTTAATATTTAAATTATTAAATTCAGGTTTAGAGATTTGATTTATACTAAATCTCTTTTGTGTTAGAATAATCTAATTGAACAATTTATGAGGGATTAACTTAAAATGACAAAAACAAAATTTAAAGAGATATTTGAAAACAGTAGAAAACTAGCTCAAGAAAATAAAAAAGCTAATATTATTTCAAATAATGGTACTAGTGAAAGTGTGTTAAAATCTTTAAAATTGCTTAGTGATCCAGAAGAGATGCAAAAAGCTGTTAATGAACTTTCAAATGATATGTATGAGACATTCAAAGAAGTTCATAAAGTAGATATATAGATGTCAAATGATATTTTAGATGAACTGTATAATGCAGTAGAATTACTTAATAACCTTTTAGAAACTCCACAATTCAAATCTTTTGTTGCTGTATCTGAACAAACAAAAGAGGATGCTTTAAATAAAGCTACTCAACATCTTTTTTTACATAATGATACATTTGGAATAGAAGCAAAAAGTACAGATGTATATAAATTACTTAGTTGGTATGGTTATTTTTTGTATCAACATGCTGATGATCGTAATGCTGTTATTTACTTAGCTACAATGGCTATATTAAATAAAAAAATCTTAAAAAATGAGGTATGTGGTCTAATGCTAGACAAATATACAATAACTGAAATGTACCAAATGCTTACTAAAGATGGTGAAGATGATCATCTTGCTATTGGTAAAAATGGTTTATACATTGCCTTTAAATCAGCTCAAAATATTTGTATTTTAAAATCTAAACTAGTTTAATGATTTGAGTTATGCGATAGTTACTAAATTTCTATATTTATTTAAATTTTTAAAACATATAAAAAAAGCCTAAATATCGGGGGGGGGAGATTGTATTATAAGTAATAATTAATTAACAATATTTATATGATTTATTAGCTTTACAAACTATTTTATAATAAGGTACAATCTTATAATTATTATAAGAAAAGGTTGCAATTATGAAGTTAGTAACAAAAATCCAAATGACATTTAGCATCATAATTTTAGCTGTATTTATCCAATCAGCTTTAATTTATGAAAATGTAGATTCAATAGGTAGTGAGATAGAGGAGATATCAGAATTTCAAGTACCTATCAATACTTTAGTTATGGAACTTGAAAAAGATATTTTAGAAGAGGAGATATTAACATATCAGTTGTTATTACATTCAGAGAATGTTCACTCTAAAGAGTTTACAGATATAGAACATCATATAGAAAAGATTGAAAAAGATACCGATAAAAAGTTTCATGGTGTTCTCATCACTTTAAAAAAAGCGATTGCACACTCTCATGAAAAGGATGTTAAAGCTAAATATAATGAGATATTTGCAACTTTTAAACATTTAGAAAGTGAGCAAAAAAAGTTTGAAATTCTAGTAGAGAACCTAGAGCATAACTTAACACATAATAAACATAATGAAGTTGCAGCTCATTTGGATAACGCAGAACCATTACTTAATAGTATGGAACATGAGATGAATAGTATAGGTGCTATCATTGAACATCTACTTGAAAAATCAACAGAAACAGCATCAGAAGATGAGCATAGTGTCATTAAGATTTTATTTATTTCAATAATGCTTTTAAGTTTAATTATGATTGTATCTGCAACTCTATTTACTAGAGTGTTTAAAAAAGCTTTAAATAATATGCACAATCACATAGATTATATCTCTAAAAATCAAGATTTAACAAGAACTTTAGTTACCTCTAATGATGAGATGGGGATGATGGCGAAAAATCTTAATGAACTTATGGAATCTATAAGGTCTCTTGTTGATAGCACAAAAACTTCATCTAATGAAAATGCTGCAATCTCTTATGAGCTTTCTACTACAGCATTAAGTGTTGGAAATAATGTAGAAGAATCTGTTGGTATTGTAGAGGAAGCAACATCACAAGCTCAAAATATTAAAGAAGAGATATCTAGTGCGATAGTGGATGCCCAATCATCTAAAAAAGATATAGTTTTAGCAAATTCAAACCTTGGTATTGCTAGAGATGATGTAATATCATTGACATCAAAAGTTCAAGAAACAGCACAAGCAGAAGAGGAGTTAGCACATAATATGGAAACTCTTTCTCATGATGCAGAAGAGGTTAAAACCGTTTTAGTAGTTATTTCAGATATAGCAGACCAAACAAATTTACTAGCATTAAATGCTGCTATTGAAGCAGCAAGAGCTGGTGAGCATGGTCGTGGTTTTGCTGTTGTTGCAGATGAAGTTCGTAAACTAGCAGAGAGAACACAAAAAACATTATCAGAGATAAATGCAACTATAAGTATAGTAGTTCAATCTATAGGTGATGCTTCTATTAAAATGAGTGCAAATGCTGAGGAGATTCAATCACTAGCCAATTTAGCACAAGGTGTTGAAGATAGAATTAATGAGACTGTAGAGATAGTTAATGAAGCTGTTAGTGCTAGTGATAGAACTGTTGTTGATTTTGAAAAAACTGGTGAAAATGTTGAACTTATTGTAGGCAAGGTTGAAGATATAAATAATATCTCATCAATAAATGCAAGAAGTGTAGAAGAGATAGCAGCAGCAGCCGAACATCTAAATAATATGACTGATAAGCTAAATCATGAGTTAGAAACATTTAAAACATAAATATATAAGTTGAATATAATACAAATATTTATGACAATTTGCCATATTTTTAGATAGTTTTTGATTTTTATGTATAATTATATTGTCTCCACCAAAAGGTGGGACAAATAATAATGTGAGGAGATTAAGATGAAATATCTTAATACTCTCCTGAAAGTTTTAAATACTATTTATATAGTTATTAAAATTATTCAGGAGTTAAGTTAGAGGCTTCAGCCCCTCTAACCCTTCGAGCATTATTATATCATACAAAGGAAAATTATGGAAACTTTAGAAGATATTGTACTTACATTGATTATATTAGTTATGAGTTTTATGATTGGGAATCTTTATAAAAGAGTTAAAAAACTAGAAGAAAATAGTAATTAAATAATTATGAAACTCACAAAAGATATACTAACTAAGTTTGAAAAACTTAGTATAAACTCTTGGTCGGAACTTGCTTTACTTATACCTAACTCTTATGAAGATTTTCGTCCACACTCTAAACTTCAACTACAAAAAGCTCAACTTATAGATGCTACTGTTGAATCTGTTTTTAAATCTCCAAACTCCATTCAAATAACTTTTTTTGTTCATAATTTTGGACACACTATAAATGGTGTTTTATTTCAACCTAAACCATATATGATGCACCAATATAAAGTTGGTAGTAGAGATTACTATTTTGGTGTGGTTGATTGTAAGATGGGGCAGTGTAGTATCAGTATGCCTAAAAAAATCACAACGATAGGAGCTATAACCCCTAAATATAAAGTTGGTTTGAGAACAGATGTGATGGCTCGGTTTGTTGCTAAACATTTAAGTGTTGAAAACTTAGAATCTGAGGGGTTACCTAGAGATGTGATAGATGAGGTTTTAAAACTCCACTTTCCAACAGATGAGAGTTTAGAATCTTCAGAGTTAAGTGTTGAATCTTTAAATGCTTTAAAGTATATAGAACTATTTAATTATATGAAACTTTTAGCAGGTAAGAGGCGATATTTTAAACCACTTGTTCAAAAAGATAGCTCTTATGATGAGTGGGCTAAAACTTTACCATTTAAACTAACACCTGAGCAGATTCAAACCATAGAAGATATAAAAAAAGATTTTGCCAAAGATGTAGCATCTAAAAGGATGGTGGTTGGTGATGTTGGTAGTGGTAAAACTATGGTAATTTTAGCTAGTGCTGTTATGATGATGCCTCATCGCTCGATTCTTATGGCACCCACAACTATACTCGCAAATCAACTCTTTGAGGAGGCTCAAAAGTTTTTACCAAACATAAAATCAACTCTAGTTACAAACAAAACTAAAAAAGTAGATTTAGAGGAGTTTGATTTTATCATTGGTACTCATGCTTTACTTTATAGAGAGTTACCACAAGCTAGTTTAGTGATGGTAGATGAGCAACACCGTTTTGGAACACAACAAAGAAATATATTAGAGAAGTTAGTTAGTGATGGTGAGAAAAAACCACACTATTTACAGTTTTCAGCCACACCGATTCCACGAACACAAGCTATGATAGAGACTGCTCATATAGATGTTAGTCTTATAACTTCAACACCATTTACTAAAGATATAGATTCAAAAGTGATTCATAAAAATGATTTTAAAGATTTGGTAGTTCATATAAAGAGTGAAATAGAAAAAAATAACCAAATTTTAGTTGTTTATCCACTTGTTGAGCAGAGTGAAGCTATAAACTACCAAAGTATAGATGAGGCTCGTGGGTATTGGGAGAAAAACTTTGATGATGTTTATGTTACACATGGTAAAGACAAAGAGAAAGAGAGTGTACTTTTAGAGTTTAGAGATAGGGGTAAGATTCTCATAGCTACAACTGTTGTTGAGGTTGGAATCTCACTTCCTCGTCTTACTACGGTTATAATTGTTGGTGCTGAGAGGTTAGGGCTTTCAACTCTACATCAACTTAGGGGTAGGGTGAGTCGTACAGGTTTAAAAGGGTATTGTTATCTTTACACTAACCAAAACTCTTCAGAAAGATTAGATAGATTTGTTGAAACAAAAAGTGGGTTTGATATAGCAAATTTAGACCTCAAATTTAGAAAAAGTGGTGACTTGCTAAAAGGTTCAAATCAGAGTGGGAATCAGTTTAAGTGGGTTGATTTGTCAGAGGATGAGAAGATAGTTTCTAGGGTTAAAGGGGATATTTAAAATTTTAAAATATACCCAACACCATACTCAGTTTTTAGATACTTAGAATCTTCACCAAGTTTTTTTCTTATGTTTTTTATATGGTTATCTAGTGAGCGGGTTGAGCTAATCGATGATAGGTAAGATACTAGCTCCTCTCGTTTTATAACTTGATTTTTATTTTTTATGAGGATTGATAAGATTTCAGATTCTATGGTTGTTAAGTTTAAAATCTCTTGTTTAAAGTAGATAGTAGATTCTTTTATCTCAAAGAGCTGTTTCTCATCTGATGTTTTTATCTCACTATTTCTACTTAGTTGTACCCAGATTCTAGCCTCTAGCTCATCTAAATCTAAAGGTTTTACCATGTAATCACTAGCACCATATTTAAACGACATAAGTTTAGAACCTTTATCACTATGACCACTTGTTATAATTATGGGTGATGAGATCTTATTTCTTACACTTTTTAAAACCTCAAAACCGTTAAAATCAGGAAGGCTAATATCTAGTATGATAAGATCAAAATGTTCATGTTGAATTTGGGCAATACAATCAGTTGCTGTAAAAACAGGCTTAACCTCAAAACCAGATTCATTTAAAAATGTATATATCAGTTCCGATGCTAATTCATCATCTTCAACAAGAAGTATTTTTGTTTTATTCACGAAACACCTTTTAACCTTTTTATAACTAATTGTAATCTAATTAAGCTTATGAAGAAGTTTTAAAATACAGAATCTACAGATTTTAATGTAAATTTACATAGATTCTTTGTATATAATTTTAAAACAAAAAAATTATGGTTGAGTATATGTTTAAAAAAATATCTTTAAAAACAAAATTATTAGTACCAACGATAGGTTTAGTTACTATTTTAATAATTTTTGGAACTATTATTATTACATCGATGTACTCTAAAATGGTTTCATTAAGTGAACTAAATAATAAAGTAACATTAAGTAATCTTGTATCAAATATTATCCATTCTCAGCAAAAAGAGAGAGGCTTATCTAGTGGTTATTTGACATATAAAAGTGATACTTTTTTATCTGAGCTAATTCAACAACGAAAACAAACTGATAAGCATATCTATGCTTTGATAGATTATTTAGATAAAAATAGATGTCATATCAAAAAGCCAAATATAAAATCGTTACATCTGTTAAGAGAAAAAATAGACAAAAATGAGATAACTTCAGAGATGGCTATAAAAATATATTCTCAGTTAAATTCTAAATTACTAATGGTTATTGTAGATATAGCAAAATCATCACATATCCCTATCATTACCCAAAATATTTTAGCATATAGTAATCTACTTTATCTAAAAGAAAATGCGGGGATACAAAGGGCTAGTGGTGTTGTTTTGTTATCTAGTAAACTAAATGATAGCGATATTTTAATACGATTTTTAAACTTAATCGCTTTACAAAAACAAAATGAGATGATGTTTTTTGATTATGCTTCACCAAAAATATATGGTTTTTATGAAAATATAAATACTAATAAAATATTTACAATAGTAAAAGAGATAGAAGATAACATAAAAAAAGATAGATTAGAAAAAGGGATAGATGCTAAATTTTGGTATGACATAATGACTAGAAAATTAGATTTACTTGATGAGATAGGTAAATTTATTAAAAAAGATACTAGTGAGAAGATAGAGTTAGAGCTTCAAAATGCTCAGTATATTTTTGTTTTTGTTATTTTATTAGTTTTAGTTAGTTTAGCAATATTTGTTTTTTTACTTATAGCTTTTGTAAGGTTAGCAACTGAGGAGCAAAGACTTCGTGTAGTTATGGATAAATATGTTATTAGTTCTATAACAGATACAAAAGGTATCATACTTGATGTTAGTGAGGCTTTTTGTGCCATCTCTGGTTACTCTAAAGAGCAATTGATAGGTAAAAATCATAATATAGTTCGTCACGAAGATATGCCGAGTGAGGTATATAAAGAGTTATGGAGTAAAATATCAAATGGTGAATCTTGGAGTGGAAAAGTAAAAAACAAGAGAAAAAATGGTGGTTTTTATTGGGTTTATGCCAACATAGAACCTCTTTATAATAAAAAGGGTAAAATAGAGGCTTATATCTCTATCCGTTTAGATATAACAGAAAATGAACTTTTAATAGAGAAGATTAAAGAGGAAGAGCAAAAAAACAAGATTCAAGAGAAGCTTATGCAACAGCAACATAGATTGGCTCAGATGGGTGAGATGATAAATATGATAGCTCACCAATGGAGACAACCTTTAAGTGCTATAACAGCAGTAACAGGCTCCTTAACATTAAAAGCTAGGTTAGATAAGCTTGAAAATCAAATAGTTATAGATTTAGCAGATAAAATCAAGGGTTTTTCTATGCAGTTAAGTGCTACAATAGATGATTTCAGAAACTTTTTTAAGTCAAATAAATTAAAAAGAAGAACAGATTTTGAAAAAGTTTACGGTAGTGTATTTGGGATTGTTGAAAACTCTTTAGAAGCTAAGAATATTAAGATTACAAAAGAGATTTTAGGTGTTGAAGAGTTTAAAACATACGATAATGAGCTTAAGCAGGTTTTATTAAACTTGATAAAAAATGCTGAAGATGCTTTGGTTGAAAACAAGATTGAAAATCCACAAATAGATGTAACAATAGATAAAAGAGTTTTTATCATTAAAGATAATGCTGGTGGAATCTCTGAAGATATTATGGACAAAATATTTGAACCATATTTTTCTACAAAGTTAAAAAAAGATGGAACTGGACTAGGATTATATATGAGTAAATTGATAGTTGAAGAGCATTGTAAAGGTACTTTAGAGGTACAAAACACTAAAAATGGTGTTAGTTTTAAAATAATTTTAGGAGAAGATGATGGTTGATATAAAAAAAGTTATAGAGAGTTCAAGAGATTTAAAACTGCTTTATGTTGAAGATAATCAAGATGCTAGAGAGATGACAACGATGATCCTTGAAGATTATTTTGATTCTATCATTGTGGCTGTTGATGGTGAAGATGGTATAGAAAAATTTAAAGAGAATGAGATAGATATAGTTATCACAGATATAAATATGCCTAAGATTGATGGTTTAGAGATGTGTGCTAAGATTCGGGAGATAGATGTTGAGGTTCCACTCATAATCTTATCAGCACATAATGAGGAGAGCTTTTTTACACAAAGTATCCAAACAGGTGTAAATGGCTACCTTTTAAAACCGATAGATATAGATCAACTTACAAACCTTATTTTCCGTGTTACTCAAAAATATAAATATGTTAAACAATCTCAAGAAAATTTACACCTTTTACATGCTTATCAAGAGGCAGCAAATGAGAGTTCTATCGTTTCTAAAGCTGATAAAAAAGGGATGATAACTTATGTAAATGATGCTTTTTGTGAAATCTCTGGTTATACAAGAGAGGAGCTTATAGGTAAAAACCATAATATTGTTCGCCATCCAGATAACTCATCAGAGGTTTTTGCTGATCTATGGAAAACGATACAAGTTGATAAAAAAGTTTGGAAAGGTACCATAAGAAATAAGGCTAAAAACTCTAAAAGCTACTATGTTGATAGTGTTGTTGTTCCTATTATCAACATAGATGGTGAGATAATAGAATATATCTCTCTAAGACACGATATTACAGATATTATGAACCCTATAAAGCAACTAAATGATGAGATTAAAAATGTTCAAAATCAGATTCTTATCTATATGAAACTTGATAAGTTTGAGATGATGGAGGAGTTTTATGACCATGAGGTTGTTGAATCGATTCAAGATAAAGCACATATCTATCTAAAAAATAAATTTTCAGAATTTTATGAGTTTAACACTATTTACAGATTAGGGAATGGTGAATTTGCTTTTTTAATAGATCATACAAAATATTTTAATTCAGAAAGTGATTTTATAGATTCACTTAAAAAGTATCAAGAGATTATACGGGAAGATAAGATAGATTTAGGTGATATAGAGTATGACATATCTGTAATCATCTCTTTAGTTTATGAAAATGAAAAAGCTTTAGAATCTGCTAAGATAGGGATGAAACAACTTCTTAAAACTAAAAAAGATTTTATTATCTCAAATAACTTAGCAAATGTTGAACAGGTAAAAGCAAAAGAGAATATGAAAACTGTTCATATGATTAAAAAAGCGATTGAAAACTCTAAAATAGTTTCATATTTTCAACCTATCGTAGATAATAATACACAAGAGATAGTTAAGTATGAATCTCTTGTTAGATTGATAGATGATGAGGATAAAGTTGTATCACCATTCTTTTTTATAGAAACATCTAAAAAAAGTAACTATTATCCAAAAATTACAAACATAGTTATGGATCATTCATTTTCGATTTTAAGAAATTGTGATGTTGATATATCTATAAATTTATCGGCGATAGATATTGAACAAAAGAGTACAAGAGAGAAAATTTTTGAACTTTTAGAGGAGAACAAAGAGTACGCTTCAAGAGCAGTATTTGAGCTTTTAGAGGATGAAAGTGTAAAAGAGTTTGATGTTATCAAAGAGTTTATCGTTAAAGTTAAAAGTTACGGAGTTAAGATAGCGATAGATGATTTTGGAGCAGGGTACTCAAACTATGAGAGATTACTAGATTATCAACCAGATATACTTAAAATAGATGGTTGTTTGATTCGTGATATTGAGACAAGTAGTTATTCATTATCTGCTGTTAAGAGTATCGTAACATTTGCTAAAGAGCAAAATATACAAACAGTTGCCGAATTTATAGAGAGTGAATCTATCTTTAAAATTGTTAAAGAGTTGGGTGTTGATTTCTCTCAAGGTTATTACTTTGGAAAACCGGAGCCATTAAACTAGATGAAAAATATTTTAATTATCGAAGATTCTAAAATCATTAACAATGTTATAAAGAGAGAACTTTCGAAATTTGAATTTAAAGTAAATCAAGCATTTACATATTCACAAGCTAAAAATGCTTTAGAGAGTGAGAAGTTTAATCTAATCATACTTGATCTACACCTACCAGATGGAGAGGGTTCAGAACTTATAGCAAATATACAATCTTTGACAAAAACAAAGGTTGTGGTTCTTACTTCATCACAAGATGAGGATCTAAGAGATGAGCTATTTCAGTATGGGATCTTAGACTACATCATAAAAGATAAAAATCTACTCTATTCAATAGCTGAAATAATTAAAATAATAAATAATCTAACAATAAAAGAGGATAAAGAGAAGATTCTTATTATTGATGATTCTAAGTTTATCTGTAAACAAGTAAAAACTATTTTAGAGCCTAGAAACTACATCTTAACTAGTGCCTATACTGCTGATAGAGGTTTAGAGAAGCTAAGAAGTGATAGTTTTGATCTGATTATACTTGATATGGAACTACCAGATATGCACGGTATCAAGGTGCTAGAGTATATCAGACAAGATTTAAGATTCTTAAATATCCCTATTATAGTTCTATCTGGTACTTCAACTCCAGAGATTATTAGAACAGTTTTAAAAAATGGGGCAAATGACTTTTTGAAAAAACCGTTTGTTTTTGAGGAGTTTATCTTAAAGGTTGATTTGTGGATAGATTACTTTAAAAAAGATAGAGAACTAAGTGAAAAAACTTTTAAATTACAGTTTATGAACGATAATCTTGAAAAGCTTGTTTATGAAGAGGTTGAGAAAAACCGTAGAAAAGATAAGCTGATGTTCGCACAATCGAGACATGCTCAGATGGGTGAGATGATAAGTATGATAGCTCATCAATGGAGACAACCTTTAAACTCGATAGGGGCTGCGATAGCTGTGATAGATGTTAGGGTTAAAAGGGGTATGTTAGATATAGAAACATCTAAAAGTATAACAACAAAGATACAGCATTACATAGAGTATCTTAGTTCAACTATTGATGATTTTAGAGATTTCTTTAAACCACAAAAAACAAAAAGGGTAACTGACTTTGAGATGATTTTTAACAAGGTTTTATCACTTATAAAAAGCTCTATAAATGATAAAAAGATTAAACTAAATATTTCTACTAAAGATGTTGAACAGTTTTTAAGCTATGAAAATGAACTTGTTCAAGTTGTACTTAATTTGCTTAAAAATGCTGAAGATGTTTTTGATGATAAAGATATAAAAGATCCTGAAATATCTGTTGAGATAAATAAAAGTAGTATCTCTATCTCAGATAATGGTGGTGGAATCGATGAAAAGATTAAAGATAAAATATTTAACCCTTACTTCTCAACTAAAAATCAAAAAGATGGAACAGGGCTTGGGTTGTATATGTCTAAGGTTATAGTTGAGGAGCATTGTTATGGTAAGTTGGAGTTTGAAAATATTGATGGTGGGACAAAATTTATAATATCTCTACCTAATGATACAAAGGATTTATCAGATGAATAGTTTTTTTGAAAATAGAGAGATAAATACAACTAGTTTAATAATTTTATTGGGTTTTTTATATTTCATTACAGGGGTAATCTCCCTCGAATTACTTAATGGTGTCCATATTGTAAATCTTGGTATATTCGCTCCAGAGGGAATTGCTCTTGGTTTTGCTTTATATTTTGGGAAAAGGGTTATACCTGGAATCTTTTTAGGGCAGTTTTTATTGGCCTACTTAAATGGTGTTGATATTTTTGCGACTTTAGAGATCTCTGTTGCAAATTCACTAGAAGCTTTAATCGCTGTGATGATTTTTAATCATTTTAAACTCAATATTAAGCTAGAACATTTAAGAGATGTATTAGGGATAGTGTTAATAAGTGTATTGATTCTACAAGTGTTTAGTGCTACATTAGGTTCATTAGCTCTTTTTACTCATGGTGGCTTGGTTAGTGAAGATATATCAAAAACACTTTTTTCTTGGTGGTTTGGTAATGTGATGGCACAAGTTGTTTTTACACCATTTTTACTATTGCTTTTTACACACTATAAGAGTTTAGATTTTGTTGATTATATATTACACGGTTTAGCTTTTGGAATCTATATCTTTTTTTTAGAACTACTTATCTCAAATCCATTACTATTGTTGATGTTAAATATACCAATCATCATATATATAGCAGCTTATAAAGGGATGATATATGGAACACTTTTAAGTGTTATTTTAGCAGTTATAACATCTATTTCTATATATATGGGTATAAGTATTTTTCAAGCAGATACACTTACTGATAATATTATAAATTATAATCTATTTGTTTTAGTACACGCTTTAATAGTGTTGATAGTTGGTGTTTTATTTGATGAGAAGAGGGAGTATGAGAAAGATTTAAAAGCTAGGATAGAGGATGAGGTAAATAAAAATAAGGAGCAACAACTTATGATGCTTCAACAATCAAGATTAGCTCAAATGGGTGAGATGATAAGTATGATAGCTCATCAATGGAGACAACCACTAAACAATCTTTCACTTGTGAATCAACTTTTAATCTCTAAATATAAAAAGGGTGTTTTAGATGATAAAAGTGTAAATTATTTTAAAACAAACTCTAAAAAGCAGATAGATTTAATGTCAACAACCATAGATGATTTTAGAGATTTTTTTAAGAGTGAAAAAACTAAAAAAGAGTTTGATGTTAAAGATAGCATAAATAATATTTTAGAGATGACAAAGCCTATTTATACAGGTAATGAGATTAAGATAGATCTACAAACAGATGGTGAAAGTTCATACTTAACAGTTGGTTATCCAAATGCTTTAGCACAAGCTATTTTAAATATTATAAATAATGCTAAAGATGCTTTGGTTGAGAATGATGATATAGATGATAAAAATATATGGATCACATTATATAAGAAAGATGGTGAGATAAATATATCTATACTAGATAATGGTGGTGGAATCCCAGATGATATTATAAAAAATGTTTTTGATCCATACTTCTCTACAAAGAAAGAGAAAAATGGTACAGGTTTAGGGTTGTATATGTCTAAGATGATAGTTGAAGAGCAGATGGATGCTCATATCGATGTGGTGAATGAGTTAGATGGAGCAAAATTTACAATATATTTGAAAGGAACTGGTGATGTTAATAAATAACTTTACACTTCTGTATGTTGAGGATGATACAGAAGCACAAGAGCAGATGAAGATGATGTTAGAGGATGATGTAAAAGATTTCTATCAAGCTTTTAATGGTGAGGATGGGTTACGCTTATATAAAGAGCTAAAACCAGATATTATCTTAACAGATATAAATATGCCAATTTTAGATGGTTTATCGATGTCACAAGAGATTAAAAGTATAGATAATGAGCAACCAATCATAATTATGTCAGCCTTTGATGATAGAAAAACACTACTTAGAGCATTAAATATGGGAATCGATTATTTTACCCCTAAGCCGATTGATATGGATATAGTAAATGCTAAACTTGAAAAGATATCTAAACATCTACAAAATAAGATAGATGCTGAAAGAGCTAGAGCAAAAGAGATGGAACATCTTCATCATATGGCTCACTATGATACTTTAACAAAAGTTCCAAATAGATATCTATTTGATCTAAAACTAGATCAAGCGATAAGTAGAGCTAAAAGAAATGATAGTGCTGTTTTACTGTTTTTTATAGATTTAGATAATTTTAAATCTATAAATGATACTTATGGTCATGGTGGTGGTGATATAGTTTTAAAAACTGTTTCATACAATATCCAAAATGTGATTCGTAAAGAGGATACTTTAGCTCGTATTAGTGGTGATGAGTTTTCTGTGATTATTGAGGATATAAATGACACAAAATATATAGATACTCTTGCTAAAAAGATTATAGAAGCATCTTCAGCATCGATAGATTTTGATGGTAAAACTATAAATATAACTTGTAGTATAGGTATAAGTAAATTTCCAGATGATAGTGTTCATAAAAAAGAGCTTATCCATTTCGCAGATATAGCTATGTATAAAGCTAAACATAATGGTAAAGCTACTTATGAATACTACAACAAAGATGATTAGAATCTTTTATAAAAATTAAATTAATTGAATGGATGAAGTTATGATAAAAAAGGATTATAATAATAAAATTATTTTAGAAATTCTTGTGAATATTGAAAAATTGTTGGAATCGATTATTGAAAAATTTGAGGAGTTAAATCTAAATCATAACTTTTTATGTGAAAAGAATGGTTTACTGAAACAAGATGCTGTTTTCGATAAACTATTAGAGGTAGAAAATAGTTTTAAAGAGATAAATAGGCTAGGTGGTAGTAGATTTTTTTCAAACTATAACCATGTACCTTGGAATCAGGTTGAGATAACAAAAAATGTATTATCTTATCATCATTATAATTTAGATCCTGAGATTATTTTTGAAGTTTGTAAGAAGAATATAACAGAACTTTTAAATATCATAAAAAATACTATAAATAATCTATCTACAAGAATGTAGATAGATTTGGTTAGTAAATTTTAATATAGTCCAAATTTAGAGTTTGATTTTTTAAATAAAACACGAGTTTTACCTTCATTATCTAAGAAAATTTCAAATATTTTATCACTACTTTTTAGTTCTTGAAGAACATCTTCAACCTCACGAGGTTTATAAAGATCTAATTCAACTGGAACTATCTCATCTTCCATAGCTTCAGCTTCAGCTTTTACATCAACATCTTCAGCTTTAACCTCATTCATACCAACTTTATGATGCTCAGAATCTTTATCGTGCATTCTTCTCATAGCTTTTTGAGCTCTAGCTGTTGCTAAATCGATAGCAGTATATAAATCACCATCATTTTGTTTGATAACGATAGAGTTTTTATGAGCTAAGTTGATAACAAACTCAACAACTGAGTGCTCTTTACCTTTTTTTGTTTGAGTAGATGCGATAACATTTACTGAGATAATATCCATATTGTATTTGTTAAGTGTTTCGATAGAAGTTGTCATATGCTCTTTAATAGCATCAGTTAATTCTAAGTGTCTTCCAGTAAGTGAAATATTCATAATATATCCTTTTTTCTTAATTTGGTTAATTATAGCATTAAAAAGTTAATTATTATCTAAATTTTTTTTTCTTAGATTTTGGATAAATTCTGGGCTTAAACCAGTTTTTAAAGCGATCGTTTCATTATCAAGTATATCAAGTAGGTTTTGGGCTATATCTATAATCCCTTGCTCAATCCCTTTTTGGATTCCCTGTTCGATTCCTTTCTCTATCCCTTGTTTAATACCCTGTTCAATCCCTTTTTGTAAACCTTTTTGTAAACCTTTTTTCATCCCTTTATCTTCAGCTGTTCTTAGAGCATTTATCTCATCAAACTCTTTTAATGCCATATACTCATAAACTTTTAACTCTTCTTTATCCCAAGATGTTTGTTTTGCTATCTCAAAAGCTTCAACAAATGCCTCTTTTGATTGGTATATTTTTGGGATTAGAGTTAAATCGTTAGCATTTTTTATAAAGTATATCCATTTATCTAGTATGCTCTCTAGTTTATCTAACTCTTTGTTAAATTTAGGAAGCTCTATAAATGTAAACTCAAAATCATCTAAGTCTTGTTTAGATGTTTCTTTATTTATTATTAGGTGTCTTGAGATAAAACTTTCATTGCTAAATATCTCAAAATTTACAATCCCTATAAAATAAACTTTTTTCAAAGATGTATAATCATTACCTTTTGGTAACTGCTCTACATAAGCTTTAGATGTGTAGTAAAGGCTTCTTTTTGTGAAGTTTCCTAAATCTTTCCTTTGCATCTCAACGATAAATCTATCACCATTTCTATTTTTAGCTTGAATATCTAAGATTGTCTCTTTTAAATCAGGTATTTTTGGAATTTGATATGGGTTTGCTAGTTCAACTTCGATAATTGTTTTTTCATCTTGAAAATCTAAAACACTATTTAAAAAAGAGATTAGTATATTTTTATGTTTAGAGTTTCCAAAGATTTTTTTAAAAGCTAAGTCATTTTTTGGGTCTGCGAATCTCATTTTAGTTATCCTTTTAGCTATGAATTATACAACAAAAAAATGTTTAATAGTTATAGTTTTTGGATTATTCTTCTAAAATATCTTATAGGTTCACTAACTATATCTTCATTAGTTACAGATACTGTTATATCCATCAAAACTGAACCATTTTGCTCTGGGGTAGAGATAGTAAAATACTCATCACAACCAACCACTGAGTTTGTAAATATATACTTCATAGTGATATTTACATCATATATATTATCTAAAGTTACAGTGAAATTGTTTTTACACCCATTTTTCGCTATATCTAAAAGTGCTAGTTCTGCTGAACTTTTAGAGTATAAAACCACCTGCTCATAAAGGTATATATCGGTTGTTTTTTTAGTTGTTTGTGTTGTCATAGATAAAGATAGTGCCATAATAGTAGATAGTATAACTATGACAGCTATCGCCATAATCATAGCTATACCATTTTTCATAAGAGGGTTATTTTTTAAAATATAGTTTTTTCTTTGCATAACGAATAATCCCCCTCATTCTCACCATCTATAATATCACTTTTAACACAAACTTGAATCTTCACTATGGAGCCAACAGATTTGAATCTAAATGTACTTACATTCTCCATAATAGTAGCACTTTTCCCATCTCTAAAACTCTCTTTAGCCCATGGTTGGTAATCATAATATAGTTTTAACTCACTTGTTGAAGCATTATGCTCAACAGCATAAGCACTCCATGAGAGTTTGTAGTATTCATAAACATCAACACCACTAAAATCGACACCAGCTATATTAGATTCAAACTCATCAATATTTGTAGTTGTTTTGATAGGGTGGATAACACTACTATTTTGCTCACTTAAAGCTTCACCATCCCATCCATAACCATCTATATTTGTATCTGAACCTATAAAATATATAGCAGAATCGTTTATATCTGAATTATCATAAGATAGTGTTTTTATGAGATTGTTGAGTGCTGTTGTATTTGTCTCAGGTGATTTAAGTGTGGTAGAGTTTGATTCATCTAAATCGATAACTCCACTCCAAAGAGGCAAAGAATCACCCCTAAAGCCATCAGAATCTGAACCTATCCACTCTAAAATATTATACTCATCACCATAGTTATCTATATCTCTTAGTGCTACATAGCTATTATCACTAGATTTTCTACGGATGATAGAATCTTTGATTCTATACTGTAATCTTTTAGATATATACTCAACTGCCATCTCACTTTTTGCTTGTAGAGAGTTGTTTATTTTTGAGTAGATAAAATCACTATATGATTGAGCTAAAAAACTAGCACCAAATTTTCCAATAATCCCCATAATAGCTATAACAAAGATTAGTTCAAGTAGAGTAAAACCTAAACGGTTATTTTTAAAGTTCATAGTTTAAAATCTCCTTTTGAAATAATCAACTTCACCAATATTAGCACTTTGAAGTTTTAAAACAACAAGTGTTTTATCAGAATCGCTAACCGTAACTTGTAGATATTTAATGTCACCAACTCTTGATATATTTAGTTCACTAAAATATGTTGTTTTATATCCATCATTATCTGGGTTATCATTTATAAATATTTTACTTTTTGTATGGACAGCATTATTTAAACTTGGAAAAATAGAGCTATTTGTATCATCGCAACCACCAGTTGAACTAATTACACATCTTCTATGAAATGGTTGAGCAATATGCCCAGGTCTTAATCGATAACGATCAGTTGAAGTTGTGTTATTACAATCTCCACCAATATCTATAACCCTAGATAGATGGCTATAATCACTATCTTCCATAGATTTAGCATCCCAATATCCAGCAGAAGCACCCATAAGTTCAGTAGAAGCTGCGAATATAGCCTCTTGAACTATATTTTCATCTATCCCTTTCTCATTTATTTGAGACATCATAGGGAGAGATAAAACCGTGATAGATATAATAACAATAGCAAAAATCAGCTCTAACATTGTAAAAGCTAATCTATTGTTTTTTCTTACCACATACTTCTCCTATTTACTCTAGTTATATCAGAATCTTTTGTACTAGAATTTGTTTCATGGATACCACTCCAATCACTTACACTCCCTTCAAACTCTACTGAAAATTTATTTTTAGTAGCACTAGAATCATTATCACTATGAATCAACCAAGATGAAGCATTATTTTCCATAGTTGTTTTATATGGAAATCCATATCTTTTATCGTAGATTAGAGTTGTTTTTGATGGATTCGAACCTATTGGTGTTGAAGCTGTTACGATGTTTGTATTTGTATAGTGTTTGATTGTACCTATTAGACCATCTTTTGAACTGTTGTGTTCAGAGTTGATAAACCATCTAATATCATTACTATGTTTAGAACTAGAACCATCAGGAAGTAAAGTTTTATTACATAGTGTAGCATTGCTATCTTCTAAATAACAATATGCTTCAAAGTATATAAAAGCATCACCTCTATATGAATCGTATCTTTGTCTAGCTACATTTGTTCTACCATACAACATTGTTATAGATTGTGAAGCTATTGATGGTGTAGCTTTTATGGTTGTTGAAGAGTAAACAGTTTTAGCATCTAAAGTTATATCTGAACCATTTATATTAAATGGATTATTAGCTTTGTTTACCTCTCTTTTAAAATTGAAAGCTAAATTTTTAGATGAGTTTGTTTCACTCCAACTGATCTCTTTTACACCATCTTCAAAACCAAGTTTTTGAGTTTTATCTATTTCACTTTTTATAACAGTTGGTTTATTTGTTGTCGATATGCTAAAGTTTATATCAACAGGGTTTTCCCATGAGTTATAATCAAAGTTTTTAGTTGTTGAATTTTTATCATTTTTCGCTGTAATACTAAGAGCTATATGAGCAGACATATTTAAGTCATTTGAGATATATGTAAAGTTTGAATTATTGTTGTTATACACTTTAGGGTTTGTAAAACTAAAATAACTAGGTATAAAAGTTTCATTTACATCTCCACAAATATAATAACCATCTTCACTACAATCAGCTGTCGTATCACCACTATCAACTATTGCCCAATTTCTATCTTGTATATTCATAGCTATTTTACCTATATCATCAAAACTGATAGATATATATGTTCCATTCCCATCTAAGAAATTAAATTCAGATACACTACTATCACCATAAAGAGAGTTATTTATATCACCATTTGGCATATATTTAACCTCCTCTATATTTAAAGCATAATCACTATCTGTTATAGTATAGTTTGTTGTTAGAGCATCTGTATAACTAAGAGCATTAGCTGTTAAATTATAATCTTTAGCAGATGTTAAGTTTGATGATATTGGTGTAAGTGTAAGTTTATTTGGACGGATAGCAAAATTATCACTACTAGCTACCTCTTGAAAAAACTGATAACCATAATCTGAACATTTAGCATAATCAACTATCTCGCTAGAGTTTGAATCTTGACAATATTTAAACCTTACCCTTATATCTCTATACCCTTTTACAATATCAGAAAATGTTTTAGTAGTTGTTGGATTTCCTGTTGTTATATCCCAGATATCTAGCTCCGTAACACTTTTATTTGTGTCATAATTATAAAGTTGATATTTTACAGTTATACCATCTCTATCTAATGTGCTATTCATATCATCATTTAAACTAGCAAGAGTAAGTGTAAAAGGTTTATCTACTATTTTTGTTGTTATATCTCTATCTAGTAAAGATGTTTGCCAAGCATCAAGTCTTCCTAGTATTGGAGTCTTACCACCACCATCACAATCACCAAAACCATAATCTTCTAATCCTGTATCATTATAAGTGTAGGTTTGGTTGTTATTTAAAGTTATATCACCAACAGCAGTTATAGCTCCTTTAAAGGAACTATTATTTGTATTTGTTCCAGCATTAAAAGTACCACTTGTAAATACAAAAGCAGTCATATTATAACCACTACCACCACCAGATGAGGTCATACTAAAATTTCCACCTATAAAGATAAACATATCAGATGGATCACCATTACCACTGTCATAATTGAAATCTAATGAGTTGTTGTTTAAACTCATATTAGCATTTATAAATAATCTAACAGGACCATCAGCTACAACGGTTAAGCTAGCAGCATTTGTCCACTCTCCAATGTAATAATCACCAGCACTAAAAGTTACTGTTGAATTTTCATGAATATTTAAACTTTTTATTAACATTATTTTTCTAGTATTATCTATATATGTAGAGTTTGAATCAAAAGTAACAGTTGAATGAGAAGCGATAGTAACATCACCATATTGAGGATCTGTTTCTAAACCTGAAGCTGTATAGCTTCCCTCTTCAGTTGAATTTATAAATTCAGGGAGTGTTGGTGGATTTTTCTTTATCTCTTCAACACTACACTCTTGAGCTGAAGCTGATGGATTATCTAAACACTCTATTGAGCCACTCACACCATTGTTAGCATAGATTTTATCAGAGTAAATCACTTCATCGTTATTCGCAGAATTTATACTATCCCAAGTGTTTAAAGCACTAGGAAATATTCCACAACTTTCAAAAATAGGATCCTCTATAAGTAGAGTACCACAAGGGTTTATAACACCTTGATATGTTAAACCATTTTTTTGATAAGTAGCTATCCATTCATAAGATGAGTTCATAAAACTAAACATTGCTGATGTATATGTTGTGTGTGTATCTGTTGGATCATAATCTGGTAAATCATAAGCTATACCATTGTTTAAAGCTGACATTCCCATCATACTCATAAGTGAAGAATCTTCACAATCTCCAGAGCTACCATCAACTCCACAATCACTAAACATACTAAACATATTAGTTGTGGCAAGAATCGCTTCAACATCAGTTAATGAATCTGTACTTCTACTTTTAATCGGTGTTGTAATAGTACACATCATATTTACAAATCCAAAACAAAAACCACTTGTCGTAACTGTATCATAACAAAGATCATTAGCATTATTTACAACACCTGATGTTGATGGTTGATCTGAAACACCCATCACAAAAGATATTGTATTTGAAGTCCCATCTTTATCATCAGCACTAACACTTAAAGGGAATGTTCCATTTTCATCAGGTGTACCACTTAAAATACCACTAGTTGAATTGAAATCTAATCCTGTTGGTAGTGTTCCAGTTAAATTGTAAGTTATAGTATCATTATCTATATCATTTGTATAATCTGCTATATTTAAACTATAAACAACTTCATTATATGCTATTTGATTTGGAATGGTATCTATAACGGGTGGAGTGTTAGTTACAGCAACATCATCATTTAAAATAGTTATAGTGGATATTAAAGAGCCTTCAGTATAACTTTGTGCTGAATTAGCAGATACTTGAAGATTTAGAGTAAATGTTTCATTATTTTCATAATCTGTATCACCATTAATATCTATCGATACCTCATAACTTTTTGTACAAGATGTAAAAAATGAAGATGTTGTAAATGTAATATCTCCATCTGTTTTAACAAAATCATCATCTTCTATGGCAGTATCTGAAGCAGTAGAGTATTCAACAAGTATATCTTTTTTTGTTGGACATTCTGAGATAGTTATATTTAATGTTACTTGAGTTACTCCAGAATCAGTTTCACTAACACTAGCTGTTGTAGGGTCTATATTTATAGTTGGATTATTACTTGATCCCCAAGCAAAAAGTGTTGATATACAAAAAAACAATATAAAGAGAACTCTTAATAAATGTGAAGTTTTCATAATAGATTCCTTAGTTAAAATAAAATTAAACTATCTCTATTATCTATTTATTAGGCTTTATAAGTGCTTAAAGCCTAATTGGAAAAGGTATAAAAAGTATCTATCTATTTAAAAAAGTGGAGATTTTTTCAGCAACACCATAGTTTGTAGATTCTGCTAATATAATTTGAGCCATTTTATTGTTGTCTGTATTAAACACTAATGGACCAATAAAGTTTACAACAGAAGCTTCAACCGGAGTTTGTAAAAGGACAATATTTAATATCAATAGATTTGATTTATCATCTATCTCAAGTAACTCTTGAATCGTTTTTGGAATATCAAAATCATACTCTCTTAAAATAAAAGGGTTTATGAGAGTAAAAGATATATATTCATCATTACAAGATTTCATTTTCATAAAAATCTCATCTATCTTATTTAGTTCCACTTGCTTTACATTCTCAAACCCTAAAAGAGGTACACTAACATCAAACTTCATTAAAAACCTTTACTCAATATTTGGTGATTATATCACTTTTAAGTAAAAAGTGTAACTCTTTTAATGATATATATACCTCTTTTTGATAGAATAGCGACCTATTTACAGTTTAAGGTAACAAAATAAATGAAAATGAAAACAAATTTTATACTTTTAGTTTTGGCAACAACACTATTTTTTAGTGGTTGTACGAAAGATGTGGAGGAGTATAACAAACCAGCTATATATTGGTATGGTAAAATTATACAAAATATATCTAATGGCAATTTAGAAAAAGCAGATGGTTATTACGCTTCACTTCAGGGTGAGCATATAGGTTCACCACTACTTCCTGAAGCTACTATGATTTTAGCTATCGCCCATATGCGATATGAGGAGTATCTTTTAAGTGAGCATTTTTTAAATGAATATATCAGAAGATATGCTAATGAGAGTGAAAAAGAGGAAGCTGAATTTTTAAAGATAAAAGCTAAATATATGGCTCTTCCAAACCCTAGACGCGATCAAGCTCTTATAAATGAAGCTATAAAAGATGGGGAAAAGTTTAAAGAGAACTATCCAGAATCTATCTATTTTGATATTGTAGATAGTATGACTACCCGTTTATATATGGCAAAAGCAGCGTTAAATGAGACTATCGCAGATCTGTATGAGAGGTTAGATAAACCTAGAAGTGCTAAGTATTATAGAGATATAAAACCAGAGCCTTGGATAGTTTGGAATGAGATAGATAGAGCATCATCACCTTGGTATCGTGAATGGTTTGAGGGTGATGGAACTGCTAGTTGGTATGGTTTCTTAATCCCAGATACAGTTAGTGTAGTTTCAAGAAACTCAGTACAAGAAAATAATAGTTCAAAGGATAAATAGATAATGAATTTAAGTAATTATGGTGAATTTCCAGCAAATATTCCAGTTATAGCAGAGGATGATATTTTTTTATATCCATTTATGATCTCTCCAATCTTTTTGAGTGATGATGAAAATATAGAAGCTGCTACAAAAGCACTAGAAGATAGCTCTTTACTTATTGTTTGTTCAACTAAACCATCGCATGAGGGTGAAAGGGGCTATGATTCCCTTTATGATGTTGGTGTTGTTGGTTCTATTATGAGAAAAGTATCACTACCTGATGGTAGAGTTAAAGTTCTTTTTCAAGGGTTAGCTCGTGCTAAGATGGTTGAAAAAGTATCAGATAAACCCCTTGTAGCAAATGTTGATATTTTAGAATCTACTAAAGTTAACTCATTAAAGATAGATGCTATTTTGGAGATTTTACTAGAGAAAGTTAGAGCATTATCTAGTGTTAGTAACTACTTTCCACCCGATCTTCTAAAAACGATAGAGGAGAATCACGACCATAACCGTATAATAGATCTGATATGTTCAACTATCAAACTAAAAAAAGAGCAAGCATATAAACTTTTTGTTGAGGTTGATACTGAAAAAAGATTTTTAGATTTGATAGATTTTCTTATAGAGGAGATTGAGGCAAATAAACTTCAAAAAGAGATAAGAACTAAAGTTCATTCACATATTGAGCAAGTGAATAAAGAGTATTTTCTAAAAGAGCAACTAAAACAGATTCAAAAAGAGTTAGGGACAGATACTGCTAGAGATGAAGAGATAGAGGAGTATCGTAAAAAGTGTGAAGCTAAAAAAGATAAGATGGGTGAAGATGCTTACAAAGAGATAACTAAGCAGATAGATAGATTTGCTAGAATGCACCCAGATTCTTCAGATGCGTCTATGACACAAACATATCTTGACTGGGTTTTAGAGATTCCTTTTGGTGATGTAGCTAAAAAATCACTTAAAATTTATGATGTTGAAAATCAACTAGATAAAGACCACTTTTCACTTGAAAAGCCTAAAAAGAGAATCGTGGAGTATTTTGCTGTAAAAGAGTTGTTGGAGCTTCGTGGTATCAAGCATGAAAACTCTGCTGGTGCTATTTTATGTTTCTCAGGACCTCCGGGGGTTGGTAAAACATCGTTAGCTAACTCGATAGCAACAGCATTAAAAAGACCACTTATCAGAATCGCACTTGGTGGACTTGAAGATGTTAATGAACTTAGAGGTCATAGAAGAACTTATGTTGGAGCGATGCCAGGTAGAATCACACAAGGTCTCATCGATGCTAAAAAGATGAATCCTGTGATAGTTTTAGATGAGATAGATAAGGTTTCTCGCTCACAAAGGGGTGATCCAACAGCAGCACTTTTAGAGATTCTAGACCCTGAACAAAATAGTGAGTTTAGAGATTACTACCTAAATTTTGATATAGATTTGAGTGATGTTATCTTCATCGCAACAGCAAATGATGTTGGTCGCATACCAGCACCACTTCGTGATAGGATGGAGTTTATAAGTGTTAGTTCATACACTCCACAAGAGAAATTTGAGATCGCAAAAAGATACTTAATTCCACAAGAGTTAAAAAAACATGGTCTTAAAAACTCAGAGGTTAGTATCTCAAAACCAGCATTAAAAGAGTTGATTCATAGTTACACTCGTGAAGCTGGTGTAAGAAATCTTCGTCGCCGTATAGCTGATATGAGTAGAAAAGTGGCAAAAGAGATTCTAATAAACCCAGATACAAATAAGGTGTCAGTTTCACTTAAAAACTTAAAAGAGTTTTTTGAAAAGTCTGTATTTGAGATAGAAAAAACAGATAAAATCCCTGTTGTTGGTGTTGTAAACGGTCTTGCTTGGACAGCAGTTGGTGGTGATGTTTTAAAGATAGAATCTATAAGAATCAAAGGTAAAGGTAACCTACAACTTACAGGCTCACTAGGTGATGTTATGAAAGAGAGTGCTAGGATTGCTATGAGTGTAGTAAAAACTCTCATTGATACTAAAAAACTAAAAATAGATTCTGAAAATATACCTTTAACAGTTAAAGAGAAAGAGGAAAAAACAGAAGTAGATTCTAGTGAAGTGTATAAAAGATATGACCTACATATCCATGTACCAGATGGAGCAACACCAAAAGATGGACCAAGTGCTGGAATCGCTATGGTAAGTGTTATAGCTTCGATACTAAGCTCTAAAAAAATCCGTTCAGAGATAGCGATGACAGGTGAAGTTTCACTTAGTGGAGATGTTTTACCGATAGGTGGATTAAAAGAGAAACTTATAGCTGCTCATAAAGCTGGTATGACAAAAGTTCTAATCCCACAAAAAAATTATGAGAGAGATTTAGAAGATATACCAAAAGAGGTAAAAGATTCTATGGAGATTTTAGGTATGAGTAGAATAGAAGAGGTTTTAAAACAGGTTCTTGTTTAGAATCTGTTTTTTGTAAAATATGTGTATGATATCAAAGAGCTATTTTGTTAGTATAGATAAAAGTGATGATAAAATTGTACTAAACAACCTACCAACTTCAGATCCGAAGAATACAGGTCAACTTTGGAATGATAATGGAACTTTAAAAATAAGTTATAGAATCTTCTTATAGGCTTATTCCCAACTTATATTTTTACCTATATATTTTAGATATATTGTAATCAATCTACCACAGAAGATTTATTTATTAAAATCTTAAATTCTACACCATTATCAACATTAGAAACAGAAATATCACCACCTAAAACTTCATGTACTATTCGTCTTGTCATATACAATCCAATACCTGTACCTTTACCTTGTTCTTTT